>NZ_JBSFNC010000168.1:0-18244 GCF_053586895.1 Amycolatopsis sp. NPDC003731
GGGGTGAACCCCGTCGCGGCCGCGGTGAGCGTCAGAAAGCCCGCCAGGATGGCGCGTTTCATGCGCCGATGCCGATCGCGAACACGTGCAGGGCACCGCCGCTGACGTTGGCCGGCAGCGTCACGCTCGCCACCGTCTTGCCCGCGGCGAGGGTGATCGGATTGGTGCCGAACACCATCGTGCGGATCTGCTGCGGGTCGCCGCCCGAAGCGTTGCGGTACGGCGTCGACAGCACGATCCGGTTGCCGAACGCCGGTTGCGCGCCCCCGCCGCCGAGGGTCCAGTCGGAGAACCCGATGGTCGCGGTGGACGTCGTGCCGTCGGTGTAGGTCACCGTCAGCGTGCCCGACGCGTTGCCGTTCGACGCCGAGCCGAGCAGCGCCAGCCGGCCCGAGCCGCTCACGTTCACCGTCTGACCACCGGCGACCACGTTGTCCGGGTCCCCGGCCGGGAACGACGGCCAGGTGAACTCGATGCCGTCACTGGTGACCGTGCTGCCCGGGGTGGCCCCCGCCGCGGCGAGGGCGTCGGCCGAGTAGCTCCAGCCGCCGCCGTCGAAGTTGGCCGCGCCGGAGTTCGCGTCCGGGGAGATGCCGGCGTTGTTCACCGTGGCCAGCCAGCTGTTCGGCTGGGCCACCAGGACGGTCAGGACCGCCTGCGACGAAGCCACGCCCGGCGCGGAGAACGTCACCGGGATGCGGCGCGCGCCGTCGGCCAGCCCGGCCGGGACGCTGACCGTGAGCTCGGCCTGGGCCTTGCCCGCGGCGGGGACCGCGATGCTGCCGGTCGCCGGGGTCAGGGTGATCCCGTCGACGCTGCCCGCGGAGTACGTCCAGGTCCGGGCGGTGCCGGACAGGTCCTGGACACCCACGGACGCCTTCGACGTCGACCCCGCGGGCGTCACCGCGCGGGCCGGGTCCACGAAGGACAGGCTGGGCTTCTCCTGCTCGCGGAACGACGGCGGGGCGTCGGCCGCCGCGCTGCCCCACGCGGTCGCCGTGGCCGAGCGCGTGTAGTCGAGCGTGCCGCCGCCGGAGATCAGCGCCTCCGGCAGCCACGCCTTCGCCGCGGCCGAGCCGTTGACCTTCAGGCTGCCCACGTAGTCACCGGTGCCGGGCGCGTTGATGGTGATCTTCTTGCCCGCGCCGGTGGTGAGCACGGCCTTCTCGAAGCGCGGGGTGACCAGGAGCGTCTCGGCGCGGCCCGGGATCTCCGGGTAGATGCCGAGCGCGGACCAGACGTACCAGGCCGACATCTGGCCGAGGTCGTCGTTGCCGATCAGGCCCTCCGGACGCGGGTTGTACAGCTCGTCCATCGAGCGGTGCACGATCGCCTGGGTCTTGGCCGGCGCGCCCGCGTACGAGTAGACGTACGGCGCGTTGGAGTTCGGCTCGTTGCCCATGAAGGCGTACGGCTCCTGGGTGCCCGCGTTCAGCTGGGTGAAGAAGGTGTCCAGCCGGGACTGCGTCGCGGTGTTGCCGCCGAACGCCGTCACGACGCCGCCGAGGTCGTAGGGCACCATCCACTCGTACTGCGCGCCGTTGCCCTCGACCCAGCCCTGCGAGCTGGCGGGGTCGTAGGTGCCGGAGAACGAGCCGTCCGCGTTGCGCGGCTGCAGGTGGCCGGTCCCCGGGTTGTAGAGGTTCTGCCAGTTCTGCGCGCGCTTCATGAACGTCGTGTACGTCGCGCTGTCGCCGAGCCGCTTGGCGAACTGGGCGATGGAGAAGTCGGCGCTGGTGTATTCGAGGGTGTCCGCGCCGGCGCCCGGCACGTACCCGAGCTTCTGGTAGTCGTCGAGGCCCGGCCGCTCGGTGTAGCCCTGGGTCGGCTGGGTGGCGCCCTTGATCATGAGCAGCAACGCCTTCTGGGCGTCGAAGTCCCGTGCCCCGAACGCGTACGCGCTGGAGACGATGATGTGGTACGGGTCGCCGTTCATGACGCCGGTGTAGTCGTTCGCGACCGTCCAGCGGTCCCACGAGCCGCCCTGCTCGGCGTAGGCCATCATCGACCGGACGATGTCCGACGTCTCCTTCGGCGCGATCGTCGCCAGCAGCGGGGCTTCCGAGCGGTAGATGTCCCAGCCGGAGAAGTTCGTGTACATCGCGTGGCCCTTGTCGGCCTTGTGGACCCGCCCGTCGAAGCCGACGTACTGGCCGTCGGCGTCGGAAAACACGTTCGGCTGGATCAGCGAGTGGTACAGCGAGGTGTAGAACGTCGTCAGGTCGGCGTCCGAGCCGCCGGTGACGTCGATCTTGCCGAGCTGGGCGTTCCACGCCTTGCGCGCGTTCGACGCCACGGTGTCGAACGACTTGCCGGTGTTCTCCGCCTTGAGGTTGGCCTTCGCGCCGTCGACGGACACAAAGGACAGTCCGACCTGGACGTTCACCTGGGCACCGTTGAGGTTCGCGAAGGTGACGTACCCGCCGCTGCCCGGGCCGCTGACGGTGGTGTTCTGCTGCTTGGCGGTGGCGGTGCGCGCGATCGAGGCGTCAACGCCGTTGGGCTGCGCGACCTTCGCCTTGGCGCCGCCGGTCTCGGCGGCCTTGTTCGGCGTCACGGCGCCGTTCTTCCACGTCCCGATCGACGCGAACGGCGTGTCGAACTTGGCCGAGAAGTAGACGCGGTAGCTGTTGCGCGCACCGCAGAAGCGGCCGCTGGTGGCCCAGCCGCTGATGGTGTCCTTGCCGATGGTGATGGACGCGTCGTCGGTGCCGTTGACCGACCCGGACGTGTTGACCAGCAGCGTCGAGGACGCGCCGGCCGGGTAGGTCAGCCGCGCCGAGCCGGTGCGCTGGGTCGCGCTGAGCTCGACCTTCGCGCCGCTGTCGAGGGTGACGTCGTAGGCGCCCGCCGTCGCGTGTTCGCTGGCGTGCGAGAACTTCGACGTGTAGTGCCCCGGGTCCGTCGCCGGCGAAGTCGTCACTTCACCGACATACGGGATGAACGGGATGTCCTGGTAGGTCGAACAACCCGCGCCGGACAGGTGCGTCAGGCTGAACCCGGTCAGCGCGTTGTCGTCGTAGAAGTAGCCGCCCGGCTGGGACTTCACCGTGTCCGGGCTCCACTGGACCATCCCGAACGGCGCCACCGCGCCCGGGAACGTGTTGCCGGCCCCGCCCCCGGTGCCGTGGTCGGCCCCGCCGGGCCGGGTGCCCACGAAGGGGTTGACCCACTTCGCGTAATCGGTACTGGTCGCCGCCGCGGCGGGCACAGCGGGAGCCACCGCTGCGGTCACCGCCAACGTCAGGAAAGTTAAACCGGCTCTGAAGCGCGCTCGCGCCATGGCCATCGCCTCTCCACCTCGTCCAGCGCGACCGAAACCGGTGACATGACAACCTTGTCGCGCCGGGCCACCTTGGGCAGCGGCTCACCAAGCAGTCAAGGGACACGTCAAGACCTGTCCACTTCCGGACACCCGCGTTCAGCCGATCGCGGTGCCGAATCGGCACAATCCACGCACGAAGCGTTGACAAGGCGCCGGTCGGGGAGTTCAATCCCGGTCACTATGACAACGTTGTCTCCTCTGGGCCGGGACCGGGACGGCAGCACGCGCACCGCGAGCAGGCGGGCCACGATGAGCGACGTGGCCCGGCTGGCGGGCGTGAGCATCAAGACCGTCTCGCGCGTGGTCAACGACGAACCGGCGGTGCACCCCGACACCGCCGAGCGGGTCATGGCGGCCATCGAGCAGCTGGGGTTCCGGCGCAACCTGGGCGCGCGGAACCTGCGCCGCGGGTCGACGACCGGCACCATCGGGCTGATCGTCGAGGACGTCGGCAACCCCTTCTACTCCGAGCTGAACCGCGCGGTCGAGCGCATCGCGACGTCGTTCGGGCGCCAGGTGCTCACCGGCTCGTCCGAGGAGAACTCCGACCGCGAGCGCGAGCTCGTCCTGGAGTTCTGCGCGCGGCGGGTGGACGGCATCCTCGTCGTCCCGGCCGGCCTGCAGCACGGCTACCTGGTGCCGGAGATGCGCGCGGGCACGCCGGTGGTGTTCATCGACCGGCCGGCCGGCGACATCGTGGCCGACACCGTGCTGGTGGACAACCTCGGCGGCACCATCGAAGCCGTCACGCACCTGGCGCGGCACGGGCACCGGCGGATCGCCTTCCTCGGCGACAGCCCGGACATCTTCACCGCGGCCGAGCGCCTGCGCGGGTTCCGCGAGGGCTGCGTGCGCAACGGGATCTCCTACGACGAGTCGCTGGTCTCGATGGGGACGCCGACGCCGGACTCGGTCGGCGACGCCGTCAAGCGGCTGCTCGACGGCCCGGACGCGGCCACCGCGGTGATCGCGGGCAACAACCGGGTCGCCGTGCACCTCCTGCGCGCCCTCGCGCACGCCGAGCACCGCCCGGCGATGATCGGGTTCGACGACTTCGAGCTGGCGGACCTGCTGAACCCGCCGGTCAGCGTGGTCGCCCACGACGTCAGCGCACTGGGCCACGCCGCGGCCGAGCTGCTCTTCGCCCGCGTCCAAGGAGATCAGTCCCCGCCCAGAAAGGTAGTCCTGCCCGTGCATCTCGTCGCCCGTGGTTCCGGTGAGGTCGCCCCGTGACCCTCGAACCGATCCGGCTCGCCGCCAACCAGCCGCCGCAGTTCTACCGCGGCGGCGACGCCATCGCGGCGCTGCGCGGAGCGTCTTCGGACAAGAAGTTCGGCCCGGAGGACTGGGTCGCCTCGGCGACCACCATGTTCGGCCAGGACACCAACGGCCTGACCAGGCTGCCCGACGGCGCCTGGCTGCGGGACGCCGTCGAAGCCAACGCGAACGGCTGGCTCGGCGCGAAGCACGTCGAGGCGCTCGGGACGTCGACCGGGCTGCTGGTCAAGCTCCTCGACGCGGGCCAGCGGCTGCCGGTGCACTTCCACCCCGACGACACGTTCGCGAAACGGCACTTCGACTCCCACTTCGGCAAGACCGAGGCGTGGATCGTGGTCGGCACCTACGGCGACGACCCGCGCGTCTACCCGGGCTTCAAGGAGACGCTGTCGAAGGCGACCGTGTCCGAGTGGACGCGCGAGCAGGACGTGCCGTCGATGCTGGGCGCGCTCAACAGCATCCCGGTGTCCGCCGGCGACACCGTCTACATCCCGGCCGGGCTGCCGCACGCGATCGGCGAGGGCGTGTTCGTCGTCGAACTGCAGCAGCCGACCGACTTCTCGCTCACCATCGAGTGGCGCGACTTCCTCGCGTCGCCCGAGAAGGGCCACCTCGGCCTCGGCTTCGACACCGCCATCGAGGCGCTCGACACCTCGGGCTGGGACGCCGAACGCCTGGACACGATCATCAAGCGCACGGCGGGCGACCGCTCGTCCACTGTGGACCTTCTGGCCGGTGGCTCGGAGCGGTTCTTCCGAGCCGAACAGCTGCGCACCGACGAGGCGACAACGTTGTCACTCGATCCGTCCTTCGCGGTCCTGGTCGTTCTCGACGGCGAAGGCACGCTGCGCACCGAGCACGGCGGCGAGCACGCGCTGGCGAAGGGCGACACCTACGTCGTCCCGTTCGACGCCGGCCAGACCGAGCTGTCCGGCACGGCGACGGTGATCCGCTGCCGCCCGCCGGCGCCGGAAGAGAGGCACGGATGAGCGAAATCCTGCTGGACGCGGTCGACCTGACCAAGCACTACGGGTCGGTCGAAGCCCTGCGCGGCGCGTCGTTCCAGGCCCGCGCGGGCGAGGTGACGGCCTTGATCGGCGACAACGGCGCCGGCAAGTCCACCCTGGTCAAGTGCCTCTCCGGCGCCGAGCAGCCGACGTCGGGGAAGATCCTGCTGGACGGCGCGGAAGTCCACTTCGACTCCCCCACGACCGCGCGGCGGCTGGGCATCGAGACCGTCTACCAGGACCTCGCCGTCGCTCCGGAGCTCGACCCGGCGGCCAACCTGTTCCTCGGCCGCGAGATCCACCGCAAGGGCCTCCTCGGCAAGCTCGGCATGCTCGACAAGAACGAGATGCGGCGGCAGGCGATCGAGGAGTTCCAGCGCCTCGGCGTGACGCTGCAGAGCACCGACGTCCCGATCGGCTCGCTCTCCGGCGGGCAGCGGCAGAGCGTCGCCGTCGCGCGTTCGGTCGTGTGGGCGTCGAAGGTCGTGTTCATGGACGAACCGACCGCCGCTCTCGGTGTCGTGCAGCGCGAGCGCGTGCTCGACGTCATCAAGAAGGTGCGGGACAAGGGCATCGCCGTCGTGCTGATCAGCCACAACATGCCCGAGGTGCTGTCGGTCGCCGACCGCGTCGAGGTGCTGCGGCTCGGCAAGCGCGTGGCCCGGTTCACCGGGGCGGACACGAAGCTCGAAGACCTCGTCGCCGCGATGACCGGCGCCCTCGTGCAGGAGGAGGCGGCGTGAGCGCGCCCGTGAAGGAGGACATCCAGGAGGCACCCGACGCGGGCTTCGGGAAGCGGCCGCTGGGCAAGCGCCTGGTCGAGGCCAACACGTTCTGGATCGGCCTCGTCCTGCTGGCCCTGGTCGTGCTGTTCAGCGCCATCGCGCCGGACAGCTTCCCGACGCTGTTCACCTTCCAGACGCTGTTCATCGAGTCCTCGGTCCTGCTCATCCTGTCGGTGGGCATGACGTTCGTGATCATCACCTCGGGCATCGACCTCTCGGTCGGCTCGGTGCTGATCCTCGCGGGCATGGTCGCGGGCAAGGTGATGGAGGCGATGTCCGGCGGCGACGCGTCGAAGGCGGGCTGGGGCGTGATCGTCGTCGGCCTGGTCGTCGCCGTGGTCACCGGCACGATCTGGGGCGTCATCAACGGCGTCCTCGTCGCGGTGGCGAAGATCCCGGCCCTGATCGTCACGCTCGGCACGATGGGCGCCGCGCTGGCCACCGCGTACCTGCTCAACGGCGGCTCCGACCTGCGCACCGTCCCGGCGGAGCTCACCAAGACCCTGGGCTACGGCACGTCGTTCGGCATCGTGCCCAACCTGGTGATCGTGGCGATCGTGATCACCGTGATCGGCGCGTGGCTGCTGCGGACGACGAAGTTCGGGCGCTACACCTTCGCCGTCGGCTCCAACGCCGAAGGCGCGCGCCGCGCGGGCATCGGCGTCACCCGGCACCTGCTGAAGGTGTACACGCTGACCGGGTTCCTGGCCGGGATCGCCGGGTTCCTCTCGCTGGCCTACTACAACTCGACCACCATCTCCGGGCACACCACCGACAACCTCAACGCCATCGCCGCGGTCGTGATGGGCGGGACGAGCCTGTTCGGCGGGGTCGGCACGATCCTGGGCACGGTGATCGGGGTGTTCATCCCCGCCGTGCTGCGCAAGGGCTTCAACATCATCCACGTCCAGGACTTCTGGCAGATGTTCATCGTCAGCTGGGTCCTGGTCGCCGCGGTCTGGTTCGACCAGCGCCGCCGCCGTCGCCGCAACTCCCGCTGAGTCCCCCACAAGTACAGTCCCCCAAGTACAACGAGGTGCTTATGAAACTGACCAAGACTCTCACCGCCATGGGTGCCGTGGTCTCCGCCGCCGCCCTGCTGTCCGCGTGCGGCTCCGGCACGGTCGGGCAGAGCGGGTCCGGCGACGCGGCCCAGCCGGTCGGCGGCAAGAAGCTCGCGCTGATCCCGGGCGTGCAGGCCGAGCCGTTCTACATCTCGCTGCAGTGCGGCGCCGAAGCCGAAGCGAAGAAGCTCGGCTACGAGCTGACCACCCAGGCCCCGCAGAAGTTCGACGCTCCCCTGCAGACCCAGCTGGTCAACGCCCTCGGCGCGAACCCGCCGGCGGCGCTGCTCATCGCCCCCACCGACGACACCGCGATGCTGGCGCCGATCCAGCAGGTCAAGGCGCGCGGCACGAAGATCGTCGAGGTCGACACCGCGCTGAAGGACACCGGCGTGGCCGTCTCGTCGATCTCGTCCGACAACGCCGCGGGCGGCAAGCTCGCGGCCCAGACGATGGCCAAGCTGGCCGGCGGCAAGAGCGGCTCGGTGCTGGTGCTCGACACGATCGCGGGCACGTCCACGACCGCCGCGCGCGCCAAGGGTTTCGAGGACGAGCTGAAGAACTCGCCGAACCTCAAGTCGATCGGCATCCAGTTCACCCAGAACGAGCCGGAGCAGGCCGCGGCCAAGGTGACGGCGGCCCTGTCGTCGACCCCGGACCTGATCGGCGTCTTCGCGACCAACCTCAACACCGGCGAAGGCGCGGCCACCGGCCTGCGCAACGCGGGCAAGGTCGGCGCGGTCAACCTGATCGGCTTCGACGCGAGCCCGTCGGAGGTCGAAGGCCTCAAGAACGGCCAGTACCAGGCCCTGATCGCCCAGGACCCGGCCTCGATCGGCACCCAGGGCGTCCAGCAGGCCGTCGCGGCGATCGAGGGCAAGCCGGTGACGCGCACCCTCACCGCGGAGCTGCACTCGATCACCAAGGCGGACATGGACGCCAACTCGCAGTACTTCTACAAGCAGAGCTGCTGAGGCGTCCGTCAGGGTCCTGCGGGTGGTGTGCGCACCGCCCGCAGGCTCCTGACCAGCGTGTTCACCGCCGGTGAACACCGCCTGCCGGTCACCGCGGTGGGGGAACCGCTCACCGCAGCACCCGTTTGCCCGGACGGGTGTCCCGCGTCACACTCATCTGCACATGCATTTGCACTACCTGATGCATGATCGCAGGGAGGGTGCGATGAAGTACGAACATCCGGCTTTGCACCGGACGATCTTCGCCGTGGACGTCGAGGGCTACGGCGACCAGCGCAGGACCACCCCACACCGGCTGGCGTTGCGCCGCGGGCTGTACCGCGCGCTCTGCCGGGCGTTCGACGACGCCGGCGTCCCGTGGGCGGCCTGCCGGCGCGAGGACTGCGGCGACGGCGTCTTCGTCCTCGTGCCACCGGAAATCCCCAAGGGGCTCTTCGTGGAGTTCCTGCCGGCCGCGCTCGCCGTCGCGCTGCACCGGCACAACCGCACGCACGACCCGGGGGCCCGGATCCGGCTGCGGATGGCCCTGCACGCGGGCGAGATCGCCTACGACGACCACGGCGTCACCGCACCGGCGATCAACCAGACGTTCCGGCTGCTGGAGGCGCAGCCGCTGAAGGAGGCGCTCAAGGGCTCCCGCGGCGTGCTGGCGCTGATCACCTCGGCGTGGTTCTTCGACGAGGTCGTCCGGCACAGCGACGGCCTCGACCCGACGACGTTCCGGCCGGTGCCGGTGGCCGTCAAGGAGACTCGCACGACCGGGTGGATTTCGCTGCCGGACCGGCCCTACCCGGCGAACGCGAGCCTCCTGGGCACCGTGACGGCGCTCGACCACTACCGGACCTGGCGCCGCTTCCGCCGCCACGCCCAGGTGCTGGCCGACCGCGACGGGCCCGGGTAGCCGTAGGATCTACTGCCCTGGACACCGCCGCCGAGGGGAGGCCCGACCGTGCACCTGCGCCCGGCGTCCCGCGCCGACCCGCTGCCGGTGCTCGCCGCCGCCCGCCGCATCACCGACGACCTGCGCGACGGCCTGTCCGGCATGCCCGCCCGGCGCGCCGCCCACCGCCTGCGCCGGCTCTTCGGCTTCCCGGGACTCGGCCTGACCGACCTGTCCGGGTCCCTGCTGTGGTCGGGGCGGCCGGGCCCGGACGCCGTCGTCGCGACGGTGCTCGACGGCGTGCTCCACAGCGAAGAACCCGGCTCGGCGCCGGACGTCCTGGCGCTGCCGCTGCACGTCCGCGACGAGCTGGCCGGGGCGCTGCTGGTGGTCGGGGACGTCCGGGACGCGGTCGCGGCCCAGGCCGCCGACCTCGTCGTGCAGGCCCTCGAGCGGGGGCGGCTCGAGGCGTCGGCGGAACAGGCGGCCCAGGCCGAACTGCGGGCCCTGCGGGCGGAGATGTCGCCGCACTTCGTCTACAACGCCCTGACGGTCATCGCGTCGCTGGTGCGTTCGGACCCCGACCGCGCCCGCGACCTCATGCTCGACTTCGCCGACTACACCCGCTACAGCCTGGCCCGCCACGGCGAGTACACCGTCGTCGCCGAGGAGTTCCGCGCGATCGAGACGTACCTGGCGCTGCAGAAGGCGGTGCTCGGCGAACGGCTGCGCGTCCAGGTCCGCGTCGCGCCGGAGATCCTCGCCGTCGCGGTGCCCTACCTGGTGCTCGAGCCGTTGGTGGAGAACGCGATCCGGCACGGCATCGAGCCGCGGTCGGGCACCGGGCAGGTCCAGGTGCACGGCCAGGCGGAAGGGAACGACTGCGTGATCTTCGTCGAGGACGACGGGGTCGGCATGGACCCGAAACGGGCCGCGGACCTCCTGGCCGGCCGCGTCGGCGAGGACGACCCGGCCGGGCTCGGCCTGGCCAATGTGGACAGGCGACTGCGGGACGTCTACGGCGCCTGGTACGGCCTCACCGTGGAAACCGAGGTCGGCGCGGGCACCCGGGTGATCGTGCGGGTGCCGCGGTTCCAGCCGGGGGTGCTGCCGTGACCGGGCTCCGCGTGCTCGCGGTCGACGACCTGCCGCCCGCGCTGGACGAACTCTGCCGCATGCTCCGCGAAGCGCCCGAAGTCGGCGAAGTCGTCGGAGCGGGTGACGCGCTGAAGGCGTTGAAGCTGCTTCAGGCGGATCGCTTCGACGCGGTGTTCCTCGACATCTCGATGCCGGGGCTCGACGGGCTCGAACTCGCGTCGCTGCTGGCGAAGCTGAGCGAGCCGCCGGTGATCGTGTTCGTCACCGCGCACGACGGGCACGCGGTGACGGCGTACGGCATCGGCGCCGTCGACTACCTGCTCAAGCCGGTCCGCACCGAACGGCTGTCCGCGGCCTTGGCGAAGGTGCTGCGGATGGCGACCCCGGCGTCGCGGCCGACGCCGGACGCGATGGCGGCGCTGCCGGTCGAGTCGGGCGGGCGGACGCGGTACGTCCGCCGTGACGACGTCCTGTTCGTGGAGGCCCACGGCGACTACGTCCGCCTGCACACCCGCGGCGGGGTCCACCTGGTGCGGATGCCGATCTCGCGGCTCGAGGAGTACTGGGAGGGCACCGGGTTCAGCCGGGTCCACCGGGGTTTCCTGCTGGCCGTGGGCGCGGTGCTGGAGCTGCGCAGCGACACCGCGGGCGGCTTGCTGGCCCACACCGAGGCCGGCGACGTCCCGGTGAGCCGCCGGCACGCGCGGGACCTGCGGGACAGGCTGCTCGAAGCGGCCCAGCGCGGCCAGCTCGGGTCCGATCCGCGATGAGCAGGATCCGGCGGGTCGCCGTCACCAGCCCGCAGACGCGCCTCGCCCACGCGCGCCGCCGATCGCGTGGACGCTGGCGCCAGCCCCGCCTGCCCGCGGGCGACACCCAGCGCGCCACCGCGCTGTACGCCGCCCAGCGCCGTCGCGGCATCCCCGCGCTGGTCCTGATGTTCCTGCTGCTGCTCGGCCTCCCCGGCGTCTTCGCGCTCTTCCCGGGCCTGGACACCGTGCGGCTGCTGGGGATTCCGGTGTCCTGGCTGATGCTCGCGGTCCTCCCCTACCCGGCGATGGCGCTGCTGGCCCGCTGGCAGCTGCGCCGCGCCGAACGTCTCGAGGACGAGTAGTGGGCGTCGCGCTCGCCGTCGCGCCGGTCGTGCTCGTGACGCTGCTGATCGGCGTCCGCGGGGTCGCCGCCATGCGCACGACGTCGGACTTCCTCGTCGCGTCCCGCCGGATCTCGCCGCTGGTGAACTCGGCCGCCGTCTCCGGCGAGTACCTCTCGGCCGCCTCTTTCCTCGGCGTCGCCGGGCTCGTCGTCAAGGACGGCATCGGGGCGCTGTGGTACCCGGTCGGCTTCACCGCCGGCTACATCGCGATGCTCGTGCTCGTCGCCGCGCCGATGCGGCGGTCGGGCGCGCTCACCGTCCCCGACTTCGCCGAAGCCCGGCTCAACTCCCCCGCGCTGCGCCGCCTGGCCGCGGTGGTCATCTTGGTGATCGGCACGATCTACGTCGTCCCGCAGTTCCGCACCGCCGGGCTGGTGCTCGCCGCGGTCGGCGGCACGCAGTACTGGGTCGGCGTGGTGCTGGCGGGCGCCGCGGTCAGCGTCACCCTCGCGCTGGGCGGGATGCGCGCGGCGACGTACGTGCAGGCGTTCCAGTTCGTGCTGAAACTCCTGCTGTTCCTCATCCCGGCGATCTGGCTGACGCTGCAGGCCGGCGCGGTCAACCGGACCGACGCGCTCAACCCCGTCGAGTTCACCCACTTCGCCCGCGAGACGCCGGTGCGGTTCGAGGTCGACGTCACCATGGAGATCCGCGAGCCGACCCCGGTGCGGCGCAACGGCGTCGTGGAAGTCCTGCCGCCGGGCGAATTCACCGCGCACAGCCAGGACGAAGTCGTGTTCGGCACCGGCGCGGCCGTCCCCGCGGTCCGCGGCGGCGCGGCACTGGGCGGCCCCGACTGGCGACGCCCGCTGCTCGACCTGGGCGACCAGGGCTACCCGCTGCTCGGCACCTGGGCCGTGCTCATCGCGACCATGCTGGGCACGATGGGCCTGCCGCACGTCCTGATGCGCTTCCACACCAGCCCGGACGGCCGGGCCGCGCGCCGCACCGCCGCGATCACGGTCGCGCTGCTGGGCGTCTTCTACCTCTTCCCCGGCGTCTACGGCGTGCTCGGCCGGGTCCTCGTCCCCGGGCTGTACCTCTCGGGCGCGACCGACACGGTGGTCGTCGCCCTGCCGTCCCAAGTGGACAGTGGCTGGGCGGGCGGGCTGTTCACGGCCCTGCTGACCGCGGGCGCGTTCGCCGCGTTCCTGGCGACGTCACTCGGCCTGCTGCTGGTGATGTCCGGCGCGCTCGCGCACGACCTCGTCCCCGGCGGCCTGCGACGGCTGCGGATCGCGGTGTTCGGCGTCGCCGGGATCATGGTGCTGCTGGCGCTGCGCTCGGCCGAGCTCGACGCCGGCGTCCTGGTCACCTGGGGCTTCACGGTGGCCGCGTCGACGTTCTGCCCGCTGCTGGTCCTCGGCATCTGGTGGCCGCGGCTGACCGCGACCGGCGGTATCGCGGGGGTGCTGACCGGGCTGGTGGCCTCGTCCGGCTCGATCCTGTTCGCCCTCGCCGGGCCGCCGCTGCACGGCTGGGTGGCGATCCTGGTGCAGCAACCGGCACCATGGTCGGTACCGTTGGCGTTCGGCGTAATGGCGCTGGTCTCACTGCGGGGCAGACCCCCTGCCTGGTCGACGGCAGCCATGCTGCGCCTCCACCTCGACGAACCCCGTTCGACGGGACCTCGTGACCGCTCGTCAACCGTTCGTCGTCTGACCCGGCTGTTGAACCGCTGAATCTTCACGCGAGACTCACGCATCCCTACGGTGTCGCACGTCACTTTCCGCAGCGTCGCAGGGAGCAGCGATGAGCACGACGGACACCGGCGGGCCCCCGGAGACATCCGAAACGATCTGGGAGCGGGCACACGAGAGCACCGAGTTCCGGGAGCTGCGCAGCCGCCTGCGCCGGTTCGTCTTCCCGATGACGGCGGTGTTCCTCCTCTGGTACCTGCTGTACGTGCTCCTCGCGGACTACGCGCACGGCTTCATGAGCACCAAGGTGGCCGGCAACATCAACGTCGGCCTGATCTTCGGCCTGCTGCAGTTCGTCTCGACGTTCGTGATCACCGGCCTCTACGTCCGGTACGCGAACCGGAAGCTGGACCCGGTCGCCGAGAAGATCCGTGAGGACATCGAGAAGGAGCAGGCATGACCGCGACACTTGCCGCGAGCGTCGAGGGCAGCAACCCGCTCCTCAACATCGGCATCTTCGCCCTCTTCGTGATCATCACCCTGGTGATCGTGTTCCGGGCCAGCCGCAACACCAAGACGGCGTCGGACTACTACGCCGCCGGCCGCGCGTTCACCGGCCCGCAGAACGGCATCGCGATCTCGGGTGACTACCTGTCGGCCGCGTCGTTCCTCGGCATCGCCGGCGCGATCGCGATCAACGGCTACGACGGCTTCCTCTACTCGATCGGCTTCCTGGTGGCGTGGCTCGTCGCGCTGCTGCTGGTCGCGGAACTGCTGCGCAACACCGGCAAGTTCACGATGGGCGACGTCCTCGCGTTCCGGATGAAGCAGCGCCCGGTGCGGGCCGCGGCCGCGACGTCGACGCTGGCGGTGTCGTTCTTCTACCTGCTGGCGCAGATGGCGGGCGCCGGTGGCCTCGTGGCCCTGCTGCTCGGCGTCGAAGGCGGCGGCGCGCAGGCGCTGGTGATCGCCGTGGTCGGCATCATCATGATCGCCTACGTGCTGATCGGCGGCATGAAGGGCACCACCTGGGTGCAGATCATCAAGGCCGCGCTGCTCATCGTCGGCGCGCTCGTGATCACCCTGTGGGTGCTCGGCAAGTACGGCTTCAACTTCTCGCAGCTGCTGCAGGCCGCCGTCGACAAGGCGGGCAAGGCCGGGCAGACGCTGCTCGGGCCGGGCAAGCAGTACGGCGCCACCGGCACGTCGAAGCTGGACTTCCTCTCCCTCGGCATCGCGCTGGTGCTGGGCACGGCGGGCCTGCCGCACGTCCTGATGCGCTTCTACACGGTGCCGACGGCCCGCGACGCTCGTCGTTCGGTGGTCTGGGCGATCGTGCTGATCGGCGTGTTCTACCTGTTCACGCTGGTGCTCGGCTACGGTGCCGGCGCGCTGGTCGGGCCGGACGCGATCAAGAAGGCGCCGGGCGGGGTCAACTCCGCCGCGCCGCTGCTGGCTCTGGAGCTGGGCGGCCCGGTGCTGCTGGGCCTGATCTCCGCGGTCGCCTTCGCGACGATCCTCGCGGTGGTCGCCGGCCTGACGATCACGGCGTCGGCGTCCTTCGCCCATGACGTCTACGCGAACGTCGTCAAGCGCGGCAAGACGTCGCCGGACTCCGAGGTCAAGGTCGCCCGGATCACCGCACTGGTGATCGGCGCCCTCGCCATCGGCGGCGGCATCCTGGCCAACGGGCAGAACGTGGCCTTCCTGGTGGCGCTGGCCTTCGCGGTCGCGGCGTCGGCGAACCTGCCGACGATCCTCTACTCGCTGTTCTGGAAGCGGTTCAACACCCAGGGCGCGCTGTGGTCGATCTACGGCGGCCTGGCCATCACGATCGTGCTGATCATCTTCTCGCCCGCGGTGTCGGGCAAGCCGACGTCGATGATCAAGACCGCGGACTTCGCCTGGTTCCCGCTGAGCAACCCGGGCATCGTGTCGATCCCGGCCGCGTTCATCCTGGGCTGGCTGGGCACGGTCCTGTCCAAGGAGCACGACGAGAAGAAGTACGCCGAGATGGAGGTCCGCTCCCTCACCGGCGCGGGCGCCGAGAAGGCGGTCGTCCACTAGGTTTCACCGACCCCGAAGGCCGTCGCGAGGGTGTTCCCGATCCCCTCGCGACGGCCTTCGGCCAATTTCAGTACGGCAGCTTGCCCTCCGCGACGCCGTTCACGGCCGCCTCGAACTGCTTGCGCAGGTACTGCCAGAGCCCGCCGCCCAGCGAAATCCTCGCCACCCCCAGTCCGGCGAGGCTGTCCAGGCCCGGGCTGCCCGGCCACGCTGTCACGTTGACTGCCCCGCCGGTTTCCCGCACGAACTCCGCGATCAGCTCCGGCGTGCGCAGGTGGATCGGGTACACGCAGTCGGCGCCCGCCTCCAGGTAGGACTTCGCCCTGGCGACGCCCGCTTCGAGCGCTTCCTTCGGATCCACGCCACGGAAGGAGTCGACCCGGGCGTTGATCACCAGGCCGTCGCCCGCCGCCTCGCGCAGGGCGGCGATCCGGGCCGCCTGTTCCCCGACGGGCCGGACGTCGCCGGTCGCGTGGTCGGTGTCCTCGAAGTTGCAGCCGACGGCCCCGGCGTCGCGCAGCCGGCCGGCCAGTTCGGCGCCGGACAGGCCGTAGCCCGACTCGGCGTCGACGGTGACCGGGACGCCGACCGCGCCGGCGATCCGCGCGGCGGCGGCGAACATCTCGGCCGCGGGAGCCTGCTCGCCGTCGGCGAACCCGAGCACGGCCGCCACGGCGACCGAGCTGGTCGCGATGGCGGGGAACCCGGCGGCCTCGACGAGCTTCGCGGTGTCGGCGTCCCAGACGTTCGGCAGCACCAGGGGCTTGCCGGGGACGTGCAGCGCCTTGAGCGCGGCGGCGGTCACGAGTCCCGCTTCGGCAGCGGCGTGTGGCTGGTGATGGTCATCCGGTTCCAGCTGTTGATGGCGATGATCTCCCACGCCACGGCCTGGTACTGCTCCTCGGTGAACACCTTCGCGGCCTGCTCGTAGACGTCGTCCGGCACGGACTGCGTCGCCGAAAGCTTGGTCATCGCTTCGGTGAGGGCGAGGGCGGCCTGCTCCTGCTCGGTGAACAGGTCGGTCTCGCGCCAGCCGTCGAGCACGAACAGCCGCCGTGGCGACTCGCCCAGCTCGAGCGCATCGCGGGAGTGCATGTCGAGGCAGTACGCGCAGCCGTTGATCTGCGACGCGCGGGTCTTCACCAGTTCCAGCAGCTTAGGGTCGAGCCCCGCGTTGGCACCGGCCTTGTTCACCTCGGCCTGCAGGTTCGCCATCGCCTGGTAGAGCTCGGGGGCGCCCCCGAGCGCGATTCGCTTGCTCATGCCGTCCACGCTAGTGCGAACTGGTCCACGGGTATGGTCCAGTCACATGACGGAATCGTGGTCCAGTTCCGGGCTCGACGTCCACCTCGGCTGGCAGCCCGCGTCCGGCCGCACCGGGCTCGCGGCGGCGATCCGCGCGGCCATCCGGGACGGCCGGTGGCAGGCGGGCGCGGCGGTGCCCTCGACCCGCGCGCTGGCCCACGACCTCGGCGTCGCCCGCGGCACGGTCACCCGCGTGTACGCCGACCTCGCGGCCGAGGGCTACCTGCGCACGGCCCAGGGCGCGCCGACCCGGGTGGCGACGGCGGGCTCGCTGCCCCAGTCCGCGCCGCGCCAGGCCCCGCGCGACCCGGCCCCGCGCTGGGACCTGCGGCCGGGCCGTCCGGACCTGACGGCGTTCCCGCGCCAGGCGTGGCTCATCGCGACCCGGCGGGCCCTGCTGCGGACACCGGCCTCGGCGTTCGGCTACGAGTCGGAGCTGGGCGCGCCGGAGCTGCGGGACACCCTGGCCGGCTACCTGGCCCGGGCCCGCGGGGTGGTCGCCGACCCGGCGCGGATCGTGGTGTGCCACGGGTTTTCGCACGCCATCGCGGTGGTGTCCCGGGCCTTGTTCTCGTTGGGGACGGGCGAAATGGCGTTCGAGGATCCTTCGCTGGGGCTGTACCGGTCGATCGCGGCGGCGCAGGGCCCGCGGATCGTCGGCGTGGACGTCGACGGCCACGGTCTCGACGTGTCCGCATTGGACAGTCCGGCGGTGGTCGTGACCCCGGCGCACCAGTACCCCACGGGCGTCACCCTGGCCCCACCGCGCCGGGCGGCGCTGGCCCGCTGGGCGAGCGAGTCGGGCGCGTTCGTGCTGGAGGACGACTACGACGGCGAGTTCCGCTTCGACCGCCAGCAGGTCGGGGCGTTGCAGGCGCTGGCGCCGGAGCGGGTGGTGTACGCGGGAACGGCCAGCAAGACGCTCGCCCCGGCGCTGCGGCTGGCGTGGCTGGTCCTGCCGCGTTCGCTGGTGGAGCCGGTCCGCGCGGCGATGGCCGACAGCGGCTCGCGACCGGCGTTGCTGAACCAGCTGGCGCTGGCCGAGCTGATCGACTCGGGTGCCTACGACCGGCACGTCCGCCGCAGCCGCGCGGAGTACCGCTCGCGCCGCACCCGCCTGCTGGCCGCGCTGCCGGACTCCGTGCGCCCGCACGGCATCGCGGCGGGCCTGCACCTGCTCCTCATGCTGCCCCCGGACGGCCCCTCGGAGGCCACGGCCCTGGCGGCCTGCCGCCGCCGTTCGATCGGCATCGAGGGCCTCTCCAGCCACTGGATGACCCCCGGCCGCCCCGGCGGCCTCATCGTCGGCTACGCCGCAACCCCGGCCCACGCCTTCAAGGGAGCAACCCAAAACCTAGTAGAAGCCCTAGCCGAAGCAATCCCCTGACTCCCACCCCAATCCCGCGTGTCGTCCCCCCAGGCACGCGTGTCGTCCATCCACGTACGCGTGTCGTCCACCCAGGTACGCGTGTCGACCCTCCAATCACGCGAGTCGACCTCCCAATCACGCGAGTCGACCCTCCAATCACGCGAGCCGACCTCCCAATCACACGTGATGCCCGCCCGGCACACCCCGATGCCGCGGGCCGCCCCCACCGGAGCGGCCGCACAGCGAACACGCCGCGGACGGCGGTGATCGGCCAGGCCTTGCGGGGTTCGACGACG
>NZ_JBSFNC010000169.1:0-17928 GCF_053586895.1 Amycolatopsis sp. NPDC003731
CGCGACCTCGGAGGTCCCGAATGAGTCATTCGCGACCTCCGGCGACCCGGCGGACCACCTGGCCGGCCAGCACCGGCGGGCGCCGGACCCGGCCTGAGGGCAGGACCAGCCGTTTCAGCGGCCCGCCCACCGGCACCGGCGGCAGGCCCGCACCCAGGAGGACCTGCTCGACGATCTGCTCGGCGTGCCAGGCCACCGAGTCGTTGAGGCGGTCCAGCGACGGCCGGTCGCCGTCGAAGACGTCCTCGTCGGCCAGGGTCACCTCGAAGTGCGCGCAGCCCGGCGGGACCGCGACCGCGTCCTCGATCGCCCGGGCGCCCTCCAGCGGGTCGTCGAACCCGGCTTCGAGCAGCGCCGACCGGTAGATCCGGGCCGCCCGTTCCCGCATCCGCGGCCCGTAGCGGACGACGACCGGGAGGCGGCCGGTCAGGTCCGGCACGGCCAGGCCGTGCAGCAGCATGATCGGCGGCACCGAGTGCACCAGCCGCGGCGCGGGTTCGGCCAGCTCACGGGCGGTGACGCGGACCCGGTCGGCCATCTTGTCCGGCAGGCCGAAGTAGCGGAAGTCGACGTTGCCGAACCCGAGGCCGTCGGCGACCAGCGAGGCCAGCAGCTCGCCGTAGCCCCAGATCGGCGACAGCACGACCACCGGCGGCGCGGCGACCACCGGCGACGGCGCGGGCGGGCGCGTCGCCTCCTGCTCGGGCACCTGGATGACCAGCCGGGGCGGCTCGTGCCAGTCGTGCACCTCGGCGACCCGCCAGTACAGCCCGAGCGGCCGCCACAGCTCGCCGAGGACGTCGTGCTCGATGATCCGGCGCACCTCGGCGTCGTCGTAGGGGAAGTCCCGCGGCGGCACGATCCCGACGTAGTGGTGGTAGGTGACCCGGACTTCGTCGCCGCGGGTGGCCGACCGGATCCGCATCTCCCAGTCGATCGGCGACGCCGCGATCGCGTTGGCCACCTGCGTGCCGGGCGAGGAGTAGACGAGCGCGGTGGCCTGCCGGAGGAACTGCCCGGCCCGGTCGATGCCCTCCCGCAGCGCCTTCGCCGCCTGCGCGACGTGCACCGGGCTCGCGAGGCTGTCCGGCAGGACGCCGGCGACGCGCAGCAGCTCGGCCTCCCCGAGCCCGGTGACTTCGGCGATCTCGGCCCAGTGGTCGAACACCGTCACCTTCGGCGCGTGCCGGTGTTCGATCCAGCTGCGCAGGGTCGACGTCGGAACGCCGATGCGTCTGGCGGCCTCGTCCAGGGAAAGGCCCCGCGAACGGATGCCGGCCCGGACCGCTTCCGCCCACTCGTCGGCGCGCCAGTGCGTCACCTCACAAAGCTAACGAAACCCGCTAGCTTTGCGCAGGGACGACCCGCCCACGGTGCTCCGACGCTGGTCACCATGACCACCACTGTGCTCGCCCTGACCCTGATCGTCGGCGCGCTGACCTTCGCCGCCGGCGCGTTCCTCGCCTCCGAGATCGCCACCCGGATCCTGCGCCGCCGGGAAAAGGAGATCTCCGAAGAGCGCAAGAAGCTCAACGCCGCCTGGCGCTACCTGCGGGAGGTCTACGACGTCAAGAAGAAGTCGCAGCGTTAGATCGGGGTGACGTACGCCCCGGAGATGCCGCCGTCGACCAGGAACTGCGCCGCCGTGATGAAGCTGGCGTCGTCGCTGGCCAGGAAGGCCACCGCCGCCGCGATCTCCTCCGGCTCGGCGAACCGGCCGACCGGCACGTGCACCAGCCGCCGCGCCGCGCGCTCCGGGTCCTTGGCGAACAGCTCCTTGAGCAGCGGGGTGTTCACCGGGCCCGGGCACAGCGCGTTGACGCGGATGTTCTCCCGCGCGAACTGCACCCCGAGCTCGCGGCTCATCGCCAGCACGCCGCCCTTGGACGCGGTGTAGGAGATCTGCGAGGTCGCCGCGCCCATCACCGCCACGAACGACGCCGTGTTGATGATGGATCCCTTGCCCTGGCGCTGCATGTGCGGCAGGACGGCCTTGCAGCAGTGGTACACCGACGTCAGGTTGACCCGCTGCACGCGGTCCCACGCCTCGATGCCGGTGGTGAGGATGGAGTCGTCCTCCGGCGGTGAGATGCCGGCGTTGTTGAAGGCGACGTCGACCGAGCCGAACTGCTCCACCGTGCTGTGGAACAGGTTCTCGACCTGCTCGGCGTCGGTCACGTCGGTCTGGATGAACGCGCCGCCGATCTCGTCGGCGGCCGCCTTGCCCTCGGCCGGCGAGAGGTCCGCGATGACGACCTTCGCGCCTTCGCTCGCCAGGCGCCGGGCCGAGGCGAGCCCGATGCCGCTGGCGCCGCCGGTGATGACCGCGACGCGGCCTTCGAAACGCTGGACCATTACTCCTCCGTGCTCAGAAAGACGTTCTTGGTTTCGGTGAACGCCGCGGCGGCGTCCGGGCCGAGCTCGCGGCCGAGGCCGGACTGCTTGAAGCCGCCGAACGGCGTCCAGTAGCGCACCGACGAGTGCGAGTTCACCGAGAGGTTGCCGGATTCGACGCCGCGCGCAACTCGGAACGCGCGCCCGGCGTCGCGGGTCCAGATCGACCCGGACAGGCCGTACTCGGTCGCGTTGGCCATCCGGACCGCGTCGGCCTCCTCCGCGAACGGCACCACGGCGACGACCGGCCCGAAGACCTCCTCCGCGGCGAGCGGGTGACGCAGGTCGGGCGGGGTGACGACGGTCGGCGGGAACCAGAAGCCCGGTCCGGAAGGCGCGGTGCCGCGGAAGGCCACGGGCGCGTCGTCCGGGACGTAGGAGGCGACCTTCTCCCGGTGCGCGGCGGAGATCAGCGGGCCCATCTCGGTCTTCTCGTCGCCGGGGTCGCCGACGACGACGCCGTGCACCGCGGGCTCCAGGAGCTCCATGAAGCGGTCGTACGCGCTCGCCTGCACCAGGATCAGGGAGCGGGCGCAGCAGTCCTGGCCGGCGTTGTCGAAGACGCCGTAGGGGGCGGTCGCCGCGGCTTTCTCCAGGTCGGAGTCGGCGAAGACGATGTTGGCGTTCTTGCCGCCGAGCTCCAGCGTCACGCGCTTCACCTGCGCCGCGCAGCCCGCCATGATCTGCTTGCCGACCTCGGTGGAGCCGGTGAACACGACCTTCCGCACTCCCCCGTGGTCGACGAACCGCTGCCCGACCACGGACCCCTTGCCGGGCAGCACCTGGAAGACGTCCTCCGGGATGCCCGCCTCCCGGGCCAGCTCGGCCAGCCGGAGCGCGGTCAGCGGCGTCAGCTCGGCAGGCTTGAGGACGACGGTGTTCCCGGCGGCCAGCGCGGGCGCGAACCCCCAGCCGGCGATCGGCATCGGGAAGTTCCACGGCACGATCACGCCGACCACGCCCAGGGGCTCCTGGAAGGTGACGTTGATCCCGCCGGGCACCGGGATCTGCTTGCCGATCAGGCGTTCCGGGGCGGCGGAGTAGTAGGTGAGGACGTCGCGGACGTTGCCCGCCTCCCAGCGGGCGTTGCCGATGGTGTGGCCGGAGTTCTCGACCTCCAGCCGCGCGAGGTGCTCGATGTCGGCCTCGACGGCGTCGGCGAACCGGCGCAGCAGGCGGGCGCGGTCGCCGGGGGTGACGTCGCGCCAGGCCGGGAACGCCGCCTGGGCGCGGGCGATCGCCGCGTCGGTCTCTTCGGCACTGGTCAGGGGGACGCTCCGCACCACCTCCTCGGTGGCCGGGTTGAGGACGTCGAAGGTGGTGGTCATCGGTTCTCCTTGCTCGCTTCGACGAGAGCCTGGAACAGCCGGACGTCGTCGGTGTCCTGCTCGGGGTGCCACTGGACACCGAGGGTGAACTCACCGGGTAGTTCAGCGGCCTCGATCGTGCCGTCCTCCGCCCGGCCGACCGGTTCCAGGCCGCTGCCGAGCCGGTCGATCGCCTGGTGGTGGTAGCACAGGGTCTTGGTTTCGGGGCCGAGGATCGCCGCGGCCCGGCTGCCCTCGGCGAGCGTGACGGTGCCCCGGCCGAACGTCGCCGGCGCCGGCTGGTGCTCGCTGGTGCCGCTCTCGGGCAGGTGCTGGGTCAGGGTGCCGCCGAGGGCGACGCTGATCACCTGCAGGCCGCGGCACACGCCCAGCACCGGTTTGCGTGCGCGCCGGGCCGCGGCGAACAGGCCGAACTCGAAGGCGTCCCGCTCGGGCCGGACGTAGGTGGCCGGGTGCGGCTCCTGGCCGTAGCGCGCGGGCTCGACGTCGGCGCCACCGGTGAGCACCAGCCCGTCCACAGTGGACACGAGTTTGTCGTACGCGTCGGACACCGGTGGCAGCAGCACCGGGATGCCGCCCGCCGCGACGACGCAGTCGACGTAGACCCGGTGCAGCAGCACGGCCTCGGTGTCCCAGACTCCGAACTTCGCGGGCTCCAGGTAGCTGGTGAGGCCGATGACGGGCTCAGAGCCGTTCGAAGCCACGGATCAGCTCCCAGTCGGTGACGGCCGCGTTGTAGGCGTCGATCTCGATCTTCGCCGCGTTCAGGTAGTGATCGACGACCTCGTCGCCGAAGGCCGCGCGCGCCAGGTCGCTCTCCGCCAGCGCCGCGGCCGCTTCGGGCAGGGTGGTCGGCACGGTGCCGCGGTCGGAGTGGTAGGCGTTGCCGGTGAAGGGATCTTCGAGCTCCAGCTCGTTCTCGATGCCGTGCAAGCCGGCGGCGATGAGCGCGGCGACGGCGAGGTACGGGTTGACGTCCCCGCCCGGCACCCGGTTCTCGACGCGCAGCGACTCGCCGTGCCCGACGACGCGCAGCGCGCAGGTGCGGTTGTCGGTGCCCCACGCGATCGCGGTCGGCGCGAAGCTGCCCGGCACGAACCGCTTGTAGGAGTTGATGTTCGGCGCGAAGAAGTACGTCAGCTCGTGCAGCCCGGCGAGCTGGCCGGCGAGGAAGTGCTCCATCAGCTTCGAGAAGCCGTGCTCGCCGTCCCCGGCCAGCACGGCGCGGCCCTCGGTGGAGCGCAGGCTGATGTGGATGTGGCAGGAGTTGCCTTCGCGTTCGTTGTACTTCGCCATGAAGGTGAGGCTCTTGCCCTCCTGCGCGGCGATCTCCTTGGCACCGTTCTTGTAGACGCTGTGGTTGTCGCAGGTGCTCAGGGCATCGGTGTAGCGGAAGGCGATCTCCTGCTGGCCGGGGTTGCACTCGCCCTTGGCGGACTCGGGGTAGAGCCCGGCGCCGGCCATGTCGTTGCGGATGCGGCGCAGCAGCGGCTCCAGGCGCGCGGTGCCGAGCATCGAGTAGTCGACGTTGTACTGGTTGGCGGGTTTGAGGCCGTGGTAGCGCTTGTCCCAGGCGGCTTCGTAGGTGTCGTCGAAGACGATGAACTCGAGTTCGGTGCCGACGAAGGCGGCGAGCCCGCGCTCGGCGAGCCGGTCGAGCTGGCGGCGCAGGATCTGCCGCGGCGACACGCTGACGGCGCCGCCCTGCACGCGCTCGACGTCGGCCAGGACCAGCGCGGTGCCCTCCTGCCAGGGGATCTCCCGCAGGGTGTCGAAGTCGGGGCGCAGCACGAAGTCGCCGTACCCGCTGTCCCAGGAGGAGAGCGCGTAGCCGTCGACGGTGTTCATGTCGACGTCGACGGCGAGCAGGTAGTTGCAGGCCTCGGTGGCGTGGCCGACGACCTCGTCCAGGAAGTACTCCGCCGAGCAGCGCTTGCCCTGCAGCCTGCCTTGCATGTCGGTGAGCGCGACGAGCACGGTGTCGATCGTGCCCGCGTCCGCGCGCGCCCGGAGTTCGTCGAGCGTGAGCATGCCTCGCCTGCGTGCCATCGTCGCCCCAAAGGTTTGGTATGAATCCTTTGCCGGTCCTTCCTACCCGGTGAGGCTCGCCGGGTCAACCGGAACAAAGGTATCTTTTTGAACCATTGCAGCGGCGGTCGGATTGTCCGGGATGCCCGGCTGAGAAGAGTCTGTGAATCCGCCGCCACGGGAGGAATCCGGAGCCCTCGCGCGTTGAACGGGGCAAGAGAGGTGAGATCGATGACCACAGCATTCACGCAGACCACGATCGGACAGCAGCAGGCCCGGCCCCAGCTGCCGACCCTGCCCACCGGCTGGCCGATCGGTTCGTACGAGTCCTACGAGCAGGCACAGCGGGCGGTCGACCACCTCGCGGGCGCGGACTTCCCCGTCACCGACGTGACGATCGTGGGCGTGGAACCGATGCTCGTCGAGCGGGTCGCGGGCAAGATGTCGTGGGGCAAGGTCCTCGGCAGCGCGGCGACGTCCGGTGCGCTGTTCGGCCTGTTCCTCGGCCTGATGCTCAGCCTGTTGAACCCCGGCGCCGGCATGGTCCCGATCGTGATCGGCCTCGTCGCTGGTCTCGGGTTCAACCTGCTCTTCGGCGCGCTGGGCTACGCGGTGAACCGCAACAAGCGCGGGTTCATCTCGCAGAGCCAGCTGGTGGCCCGCCGCTACGACGTGCTGTCCCAGCCGCGCAACGCCGAGAAGGGCCGCGCGCTGCTGGCGGACCTCGCGGCGCGCAGCGCGTTCGGCCACTGATCCGGTAGTACGCGAAGGCCGTCTCCCACGGGAGGCGGCCTTCGCCGTGTCCGAGCAGCCCCCGGTTTCCACGCTATCGGGAGCGCCCGACAGGTTCGGGCACGCTCACCGCGGGCGGCCCGAGTTGTCCACAACGCCGAGCCGAAGCGCGGGTGGTCCACACCGAGTCCGGCCGGTGCCCGGAACTGTCGGTGCCCGCCGGTAGCGTGGAAATCGGGGCTGCTCAGGTGCCCGAGGACACCGTCGGCGCGTCGGGGATCTCCGCCGAGGCCGATGGCTGCTCCGCCGGGCGGCCCGCCCGCAGCAGCTCGCCCCAGCGCGCCCGGTCGTACTCGGCCGGCGGCGTCTCCGCCAGGAACTCGAGCAGGACCTCCAGGAACTGCTTCGGGGCCGAGCGGTGCGGGAAGTGACCCACCCCTTCGAAGAGCACCAGCCGGCTGCCCGGCATCGCCCGGTGCGCGCGCAGCGCGTGGCCGCTCGGCACCACCCGGTCCTCCGTGCCCCACACCAGCAGCGTCGGGATTCCCTGGGTCAGGTAGCACCGGTCCAGCATGTTGACGACCTGCCCGCGCCAGTCGACGACCGAGCGCAGCGTCCGCAGGAACGCCGACCGCGTGCCCGGCTCGACCAGGCGGAGGTAGCGGGCGACCACGTAGTCGAGGTCGTCGGAGATCCGCAGCGACTCGGCCAGCTTGCGCAGCACCGGCAACGCCGGCTGCGCTCCGAGCAGCGGCAGCAGCAGCCCCGCCCCCGGCGCCGCGGCCAGCCGCAGCAGCGGGTGCACGCTCGCGCCGACCCCGCCCGAGCCGACCAGGACCAGGCGTTCGCAGCGTTCCGGGAACTGGTAGGCGAACTGCATCGCGACGCCGCCGCCGAGGGAGTGCCCGACCACCGTCACCCGGTCGACGTCGAGGGTGGTCAGCAGGTCGCGCATGCCGCAGGCGTAGGCGGCGACCGAGTAGTCCGCACGGGGTTTCGCCGAAGCGCCGTGGCCGAGCAGGTCGGGCGCGATGACCGTGAAGTCGTCCGCCAGCGACTCCAGCAGCTCCAGCCACGTCGACGAGTCGTCGCCGATGCCGTGCAGGAAGAGCAGCACGGGGCCGCGCCCGGCCATCCGGTAGGCGCGCTCGTAGCCGTGGACCACCCGGGTCCGCGGGGCGAAGGCTTCCGGGAGCACCGGCCCAGCACACCAGCCCCGCGTTGGCGGGACGTTTCGGGCGCGTTCGGATCAGGTGAACGCCGGGAGCGGCCCCGGCGTTCCTCCCCCTACCTCGTCGGCGGAGCCGGTGACGTGGTCGTCGTCGTGGGCGGTGCCGTCACCTTCGGGATCGCGGCGCTGAACGGCACGCCCGCCAGCTCGCGGCAGGCACCGCGGTAGCCGTTGTAGCCGTTGTAGCTGCCCCGGTCGTCGGTGACGCCCTGCTCGATCTTCGGCCGCGGGAACCGGTTGTCCTCGCCGATCTTCTGCTTCCCGCCGGTCGAGCGCTCGCAGCCGTAGCGGGTCACCGTGAGCGGCCTGCCCTCTTCGTCGTAGAGGTAGACCTCGGTCAGCGGCTTGCCCTCGGCGTCGAAGGCGTAGACGTTCTCGACGTCGCGGCCGCCGTAGGTCAGCTGGTCGTTGCCGTAGTTGTCGGACGCCGACGGGTAGTACGACGACGGGCCCGAGTAGGACGTCCCGCGGGCGAAGAGGTCGATCGCGGCGCCGAAGCCGCCCAGTGCGCCGCCGATGACGAACGCCGAGATCGGCACGACCACCCACAGCAGCTTCCGGTCGCCCCGCACCCGCGGCCCGGCCCACAGGGCCGCGACGGCCGCGAGGATCAGGAACGGCAGCAACAGCACGCCACTGCGGCGCTGCAGCATGAACAGCAGCCCCAGCGCGACCAGCACGACGGCGCACAACACCCACCACGCCGGCTTGAGCGAGCCGAGGTAGCGCAGGAACTTGCCGGTGTCCTCCTGATCCCGGCCCTTGGCCATCGTGGTGCGCAGCCACCCGACTTCCGGCAGGGCCAGCACCGGCTCGACCCCGCCGCGCAGCAGCAGCACGAGGCTGACGAGGAAGACCGGCGCGAACAGGAACAGGCCGACGAAGGCATCGGGACTGCGGGAGACGGTGGCGCCGAAGGCGAGCATGGCGAGCCCCAGGGCGCAGAACACCAGGCCCCACAATGCGATCCGCGGCTTCAGCAGGCTGGGCGCGGCTGTCGTGAGCACCTGTGTCGCCCCCTCACCCGGCGCCGGGTAGCCACCGGACGCGCGCAGCTCGGCGGCGTAGCTCTCGGGCGAGCCGAGCCGTTCGATCAGGGCCTCGACACGGGCGCCCTCGCCCAGTTCGGCTTCGAGTTCCGCCAGGTGCGGGCGGACGTCCTCGAGGATCTCTTCGATCTCGCTCGCGGGCAGGTCGGCGAGCGCGGTCCGGACCCGCGCCAGATACACCCGCACGGCGGTCGGCTTGTCGCTCATGCTGCCTCTCCCAAAAGCACGTTCATCGTCGAAGCGAAGCTCTGCCAGGTCTTGCCCGACTCCGCGAGGCGCGCCCGGCCCGGCTCGTTCAGGCTGTAGTACTTGCGGTGGGGACCCTCTTCACTGGGCACGACGTACGAGGTCAGCAGGCCGGCCTTGTAGAGCCTGCGCAACGTCCCGTACACCGACGCGTCCCCCACCTCGTCCAGGCCGGCGGCCCGGAGTCTTCTCAGTACGTCGTACCCGTAGCCGTCTTCCTCGCGGAGCACCGCGAGGACGGCGAGATCGAGCACGCCCTTGAGCAGCTGACTGATCTCCACTGCACCCTCCAGTCTTACGCTTGGGAAGGTACCACGCATTGCGCAGTAGTGTGCACGGCGGAGGTCCGTTTCGGATCGCCGTGTTCAGTTCCGGGTGTCCACCGGCCGCTCGAAGAAGGATTCGAGGACCACGATGGTCTGCGTGCCGGTGACGCCGTCGATCGCGAAGAGCCGGCGCAGCGACGACTGGAGGTCTTCGGTCGTGGCGGTGCGCACCTTGACCAGCAGCGACGCCGGGCCGGCGATGACGTGCGCCTCCACGACTTCGGGCAGGGCCTCCAGGGCTTCGCGCACGGGGTGGTCGCCCATCCAGGCGTTCGCTTCGACGAGCACGAAGGCCGCGACCCCGCGCCCGACGGCGGCCGGGTCGACGTCCACGGTGGTCCGCCGGATGACGTCCTGCTCCCGGAGCTTGCGCACGCGTTCATGGGCGGCGCCCGCGGACAGTCCGACGGCCTTCCCGAGGGCGGCGTACGCCTGGGTGGCGTCACGCTGGAGTTCGCTGAGCAGCATGCGATCTACTTCATCCACGTGTTGACCGTATCAGGTTCGGTAATCCATGCTTTTGACAGAATCTCATGAGGAGCTGGTGATGGACCTGATCAAGACGGACTTCCAGGTGCTGGACGAGCGGTTCGCCCGCGTCAACGGCGACGAGTGGACGCAGCGCCTGCACACGGGCTGCCGCTGGACGGAGGGGCCGGCGTACTTCCCGGCGGGGCGCTACCTGGTGTTCAGCGACATCCCGAACGACCGCACCCTCCGCTGGGACGAGACGACGGGCCAGGTCGGCGTCTTCCGTCAGCCGTCCGGGTACGCGAACGGCCACACGGTGGACCGCCGGGGCCGGTTGATCAGCTGCGAGCAGGGTCCCCGCCGCGTGACGCGCACCGAGCCCGACGGCTCGATCACGGTGCTGGCCTCGGAGTACCGGGGCATGAGGCTGAACAGCCCGAACGACGTGGTCGAGCACTCGGACGGGTCAATCTGGTTCACCGACCCGAGTTACGGAATCGACAGCGACTACGAGGGGTACCGGGCGGAGAGCGAGATCGGGGCCTGCCACGTGTACCGCGCGGCCCCGGACGGCACGGTGGAGATCGCGGCGGACGACTTCAGCCGCCCGAACGGCCTGGCGTTTTCGGCGGACGAGTCCCGCTTGTACATCGCGGACACACGCCAGACACCGAGCCACATCAGGGTGTTTTCGGTGGGCGAGAACGGCCGCCTCTCGGGCGGCGAGATCTTCACGACGAGCGACAGCGGCGGTTTCGACGGCGTGAGGGTCGACAGCGAAGGCCACGTCTGGGCGGCGGCCCACGACGGGCTGCACTGCTTCGCGCCGGACGGAACGCGGATCGGCAAGCTGCGCATCCCGGAGGTGTGCTCGAACTTCACGTTCGGCGGCGCGCGGGGCAACGAGCTGTTCATCACGGCCTCGAGTTCGCTGTACACGCTGAGGGTGACGGTGAACGGGGCCCGCTACCCGCGCTGAGGCACCGAGGCCGGCCGGGACCGGTGTCGCGGCGAGGAACTTTCGGCGGCTGGCTCGCTTGCAGCGGCTGGCTCACTTCCGGCGGTTGGCCCACTTCCGGCGGCAGGCTCACTTTTGGCGGCAGGCTCACCTCCGGCAGCGGGCCCACTGGCGGCGGCAGGACCACTTCCGGCGACAGGCCCACCTCCGGCGGCAAGCTCACTTTTGGCGGCGGGCCCACTTGCGGCGGCGGGACCACCCCCCGGCGGCAGGCTTACCCCCGGCGGAGGGCCCACTTCCGGCGGAGCTCGTGTCCGGTCAGCCGGGCGTGGGCGCCTCGACCCGCTCCACCACTGCCTCGCGGCGGCGCCAAGCCCGGCTCACCCGGACCAGCCAGGCCGCCTCCGCCGCGACGTCCGCCTCCGTGTCCGGCTCCGGCTCGGGGGCTGGCTCGGGGTCCGGTTCGCGGTCGAAGCGCCTTCCCGCGCGGCCCGCCTCGATCGCCGCCGCCAGGGTCACCGCCTCGACTGTGGCCGCCACCTCCGTCTCGCGGACTCCCGCTCGGCGGGCCGCCGCCTCGGCTCGGGGTGGGAGGTCGGGGTCGAAGTGGGCTCGCAGCGCCAAGTGGCCGTCGCGGATTTCGATGACCCTGCGGTACAGCGCGAACTCCGCTCCCCCCGCCAGCTCGCGGCCCGGGTCGAGGGCGATCCCGGGGACCGCCGTGCGCAGCGCCGTCCACAGTGGCTCGATGCGGCGGTACGCCCGGTACGCGCGCACCCGGCCGATCAGCGACGACACCGCCGGGGACCAGGCGCTGAGCGTCGCCCCCGCGGCCACGAAACCGACCGTCACCGCCGCGAGGATCGAGGACGGGAGGTCTTCGCGGGCGCCGATCCGGGCCGTGCGGGCCAACTGGAGGACGTCGTCGACGTCCCAGAACGTCCACGCGGTCGCCGCGCCCACGCCGATGACCAGCAACCACAGCCCCGCCCGCAGCGGCCCCGGCTCCGCGTGCCACGCGCTGCGGACGAACACCGCCAGCAGCAACCCCAGGCTGATCAGGCTGTAGAGCAGGAACAACACCTTGTCGCCCAACGCGAACGGCAGGCCGGCACCCGAAAAAACCGTGTCGTCGCCGACGCGCCGCGGTTCGGACAGCGCGAAGCAGACCGCCAGCAGCACCATCGTCGCCCCGGTGAACAGCGCGTGCGGGGCGAGCCGGGCGCTGTCGCCACGCCACACCGACTGGGTGAAGGCCACCGCGAAGCCGATCGCGCCCAGTTTCAGCTCGTCGCCGGCCAAGCTCAGGACCCACTCGGCCACCGGGCCGGGGCCGGCGAGGGCCGACATCGCAGGCGTCAGCACGACGATGCCGGTGGCGATGCAGATGCCGAACCCGGCGAGGAACCACATCGTGCGCGGCGGCTGGCTGCGGCGCGCCTCGATCAGCTTGTACCCGAACCCGGCGAACCCCGCGAGGCAGAGGTAGTAGGCGAGGCTTTCGATCACGGCGTGCGGCGGCCGAACAGGGAATCGAAGCGCCGCACGCCGTCCGGGACGCCGGGCGCGGGTTCACGCGGTTCGGCGGGCCGGACCACGCGCTGCGCGAGCAGGGTCGCGACCAGTTCGGCTTCGCGTTCCTCGGCGGCCGAGTAGGTGGTGCGCCCGAGCACGCGCCGGACGAGCTCGGGCGAGAGGTTCGGCATGAGCTGCCGCCCGGCGGCGGCATCGATCGCGACGCCGTCCGCGCCCGCGTCGGCGCCGACGTGCCCGCACAGCAGGTGCCCGACCTCGTGCAGCAGGATGTGCCGCCGGTGCAGGGCGGTCGTGTTGGTCGGGTAGAGGATGTAGTCGGCGCGTTCGGTGCTCATCAGAAGTCCGCACGGCGCGCCTTCGGGAGCGCTGACGGGCATAAGCTCGATGGGACGCCCGCGCTCGGCGGCCAGCGCCGCGACGAAGCCCTCGGCGTCGAAGGGTTCCGGCAGGCTCACGGCATCGGCGACTTCGCGGGCCCGGTTCCACAGCGACCGGGCCGGTCGCCGCCGCAAGGATGGTCGCGCCACTCTCAGGCCTCCCTCGCCACGCCCCGGCCGAACGGCTTCGGCAGGTTCAACGCGGCAAAGCGCGTGTGGTTGCGCGGCCGGGGGAAAATCCGACGCGCGGACGCCGCACATGGTTCCACACCGGCGTTCCGGGACCGGGACCGGCGGTTCGCGTCCGCGGCCGGCTCCGACGGCGAACGCACCGCCACCCTCAGCTCTCCTTCTTCGGGCCGCCGCGGCCGGCCTCCCTCCGGGCGATCGCGTCGATCATGTCGCTGATCGTGTCCAGGCCGTCCGAGGACAACGTCACCGCGCGCAGCGCCAGGTCCCGGACCCCCGCGTCGCGCAGGGCGCCCAGCAACGCCAGCTCCTCCGCGATCTTCCGGCTCTGCTCGTCGTCGAAGAAGTACGCCGGGGGCACGCCGAAGAACTGGGCCAGTGCCTCGAGGTGCCGCTTGGTCGGGTTGTCGCGGCGGCCCGTGCGGAGCTGCCACAAATACGTCGTCGAGAAGCTCTCGCCCGTCGCTTCGCGGCAGGCCTTGGCGACCTCTTCGTTGCTGTACGGCTCCCGATCGGGCCTGCGGACCACGTGGAACAGCCGGTCGATCTTGTCGGCCAGCGTCGACTTTCCGGGCTCCTTGACCACGATGCACTCCCTCAGCTACCAGGCGTATTCATCCTAGCTGAAAGGCGCACCTCCACCATCAACCCGAGTTCGCCCGTGGCCGCGGCTGGCACCGCGGGCACGAGAACGACGAACGGTTCATGAACGGCTCCCGCCGGATCGCCGTGCCGCACCGGTGGCACGGCATCCCCTCCTGGCCGTACGCGTCCAGCGACCGGTCGAAGTACCCCGATTGCCCGTTCACGTTCACGTACAGCGCGTCGAACGACGTGCCGCCCGCCCCCAGGGCGGCGTTCATCACGTCCGACGCCGCCGACAGCAGCTCGCGGCCCTTCGCCATGGTGAGCTTCTCGGTCGGCCGGGCCCAGTGCAGGCGCGCCCGCCACAACGCTTCGTCCGCGTAGATGTTGCCGATGCCCGACACCAGCGTCTGGTCGAGCAGCGCGCGCTTGACCTCCGTGCGCCGGGACCGCAGCGCGCGCACCGCCGCGTCGAGGTCGAACTCCGGGTCCATCGGGTCGCGGGCGATGTGGGCGATCGTGTCCGGGAGCAGGACGTCCCCGCCGATGTCGCTGAGGTCGTCCAGCGCCAGGCCGCCGAACGTCCTCTGATCGACGAACCGCAGCTCCGGCCCGTCGTCGTCGAAACGCAGCCGCACCCGCAGGTGCTTCTCGTCCGGCGCGTCCTCCGGCTGGACGAGCATCTGCCCGCTCATGCCGAGGTGGGCCAGCAGCGCCTCCTTGTCGGAGAGCTCCAGCCACAGGTACTTGCCCCGGCGCCGCGCCGCCTCGACGCGGGTGCCGGCGAGCCGCTGCGTGAAGTCCTCCGCGCCCAGGGCGTGCCGGCGGATGGCGCGCGGGTGCAGGACCTCCGCCTGGCGGATGGTCCGCCCCGCGACGTGCGCCTGCAGGCCCAGGCGGACGACTTCGACCTCGGGAAGTTCGGGCATGCGGCCATTGTGCCCGGGGGGTCCGACATTTCTTGAAAAGGCACCTACGGCGCGGTGGGCCCGACGTCGGCTTTCGCCAGCGGAACCCGGGTCGTTCCCGAGGCGAAGTACTCGTCGGCGCCGACGTCGAAGGTGCCCGAGCGGGTCTGCAGGTCGAAGTCCTTCGCCGCGTACGGGTACGACCCCACGCCGGCGTTGACCGCGGGGCTGCCCGACGCCAGCCGGTAGAGCCCGGCCGCGTCCTTGACCAGCTTCGGGTCGACGTTCCGCGACGGCATCCCGCCGGTGCCGCCGAAGGTGATGTTGCCCTCGTACTTGACCGTCGACCCGCTCGGCAGCGTCACCAGCGTCCCCGAGGTGCCTTTGACAAGGTTGTCCGCGACCACGCAGTCCTTCGGCTTGAAGTCGCCGCCGTCGCCGTCGATGACGCTGTTCGACCCGATCACCGTGTTGTAGGCGACGGTGTCCCGGTCCGGGCGGTCGTGCAGCTTGCTCGTCGGTCCGCTGTCGGCCTCGTCGCCCGAGCCGAACACGATCGCCCGCCCGCCGGAGTTCGCGACGTAGTTGCCGACGATCTTGTGGTCGTTGCCGTGGAACCGGATCCCCGAATCGAAGAGCACATTGCCTTCGACGGTGCTACGGTTGCCGTGGCGCAGCACGATGTAGCCCTTGCTGTCGCGGATGGTGTTGTAGCGGATGACGTTGTCGGACGACTTGACCGAGATCGCCTCGCTGTCGCCGTCGGCCTTCTCGAAGAGGTTGTATTCGAGGATGGCGTGCGCGGAGTAGGACTGGTGGTTGCTCAGCCCGAGCCGGATCGATTCGCCGCCGTTGTCGCCGCTGAACTGGTGGTTGAAGAAGTAGTTGTGGTGCACGTGGACGTTCTGCGCCATGGCGGCCGAGGGGCCGAGGATCTGCAGGAACACGCCCTGGCTGGTGCGGTTCTGGAAGACGTTGTGGTCGACCTCGGTGTCGTCACCGTTGACCGAGACCCAGTTGCCGTCGCCGGTGAGCTGGAAGTCGTTGCGGGACAAGCGGTTGTGCGACGCCCCGGCCGGGACGCTCAGGGAAGCGCTTCCCCGGAACTTGAACCCCTGCAGCACGACGTGGTGGACACCGCCGGCGAAGGAGAACGTCTTCGAGCCGGTGATCGTCGCCTTGCCGGTGTGCTCGGCGGCGATCGTCACCGGCGCCGAAGCGGTGCCGGACCGTTTGATCGACAGCGTCGAACTCGCGGAGTAGGAGCCGTCGACCAGGACGATCGTGTCCCCGGCGTTCGCCTTGTCCAGCGCCGACTGCAGCGCGGACAGGGAGGTGACGCGGACCTGCGCGGCCGACGCCGGCGAGCCGGGGACGACGACGAGCGCCGCGGCGATCAGGGGTGTGAAGAGCAGACGCATCCGCCAAACCTCTCAGTGAGCACGGGGCGGCGGATGTCCACACGCTACTGAGCGGTCCGGCAAAGCGTCAACGAGGGTTCCCGCTGATCAGGACTCCGGTTCGGCCTTTTGCTGGGCCTCGAGTTCGGCGGACAGCGAGCGCCAGGCCGTCTCGGCGGCCTTCTGCTCGGCTTCCTTCTTCGTCGACCCGGTGCCGTGGCCGAGGGGACGGCCGGCGACCAGCACGGTGGCCGTGAACTCCTTGCGGTGGTCCGGCCCGGTGTCCTCGACCTTGTACTCGGGCACGCCGAGCCCGGCCGACGCCGTCAGCTCCTGCAGGCTCGTCTTCCAGTCGAGCCCGGCCCCGCGCAGCGGCGCTTCGGCGAGCAGCGGGTCGAAGAGGTGGTGCACGAGCTTGCGGGCGATCTCGATGCCGTGCTCGAGATAGGCGGCGCCGATGACGGCTTCCAGCCCGTCGGCGAGGATGCTCGCCTTGTCCCGGCCGCCGGTGAGCTCTTCGCCCTTGCCGAGCAGCAGGTGCGCCCCGAGCCCGCCCTCGCCGAGCCCGCGGGCCACCCGCGCCAGTGCGTGCATGTTGACCACGCTGGCGCGGAGCTTCGCGAGCTGCCCTTCGGGCAGGTCGGGGTGTGTGGTGTAGAGGTGATCGGTGACGACGAGGCTGAGCACGGCATCACCGAGGAACTCCAGCCGCTCGTTCGGCGGCAGACCTCCGTTTTCGTACGCGTACGAACGGTGGGTCAGCGAAAGCCGGAGCAGCTCGGGGTCCAAGGTGACCCCGAGCGCTTCGAGCAACAGCGCCCGATCGGCTACTGGTCCCCCGGGCGTCTTGCCCCCCATGTCGGCTACCCGATCAGGCGGGCTCGACGACCTGGCGGCCGTTGTGCTGGCCGCACGACGGGCACGCGACGTGCTGGAGCTTCGGCTGCTTGCAGGCGCGGTTGGAGCAGGGCACCAGCTGCACCGGAGCCGCCTTCCACTGGCTGCGGCGGGAGCGCGTGTTGGATCGCGACATCTTCCGCTTCGGGACGGCCACGAGTAGATCTCCTTATGACGGTCTGCTCGCGGTCGTGCGAGCGAACTTTCCTCCGGAACGAGCTGGGGCGCTCGTCAGGCTTGCTCAGCTGGGCCCAGGCTTTTCGCCCGCGTTCTCGTCGAAGCGCTCGACGAGTGCTGCCCACCGAGGGTCTATCTTCTCATGCCCGTGTCCGGGCTCGAGATCGGCCCACTTGACGCCGCAGTCCGTGCAGAGCCCGGCGCAGTCTTCGGTGCACAGCGGGGCCAGCGGGAGGGCCAGCACGATCGCGTCGCGCACGATGGGCTCGAGGTCGATCTTGTCGTCGACCAGCCGGGGGATCTCGTCCTCGTCGGTGGTCTCCTCGGTGGCCGAGCCGGGGTAGGCGAACAGCTCCTGGACCTCGACCTCGACCTCTTCGGTCAGCGGGTCGAGGCAGCGGGCGCAGGTGCCCTTCGCGGTGGCCGTGGCGGTGCCACTGACGAGGACGCCTTCGACGACGGACTCGAGCAGCAGGTCGAGGTCCAGCTCGGAGCCGGCTTCGATGGTGATGACATCGGGGACGCCGAGCGGCGTCTCCACCGGCACGCTGCGCTTGACGGCGCGGCTGAGGCCGGCGTGACGGCCGAGCTCACGGGTGTCGATCACCCACGGGCTGCGGTCGTCGAGCTGGGGGGTCTTGTTCTCGGACATCCAGTCCAGGGTACGCACTGGTCGCCACCCCTTTTGAGCAGGCACCCGGCGGGGTGCTCTCTTTGGGGGCGGGTTCGGTCGCTGCTGGTCTCTGCTCGGAGGTGCGGCTGAGTTGGGCGGGGTTCGGGTGCCCGCCACACCGAAGCCGCAGCTGCGGGGCGCTCCGGCGGTGTCGCGAATGACTCATTCGGGACGTCGGAGGTCTCGAATGAGTCATTCGGGACCTTCGCGGAGTGCCAGCAACCCCGCATCAGCAGACCTTGCCGGGCCCCACCTGCTCCAGGCATGGCTCCGGTACAGCCGGTCACTGGTGCCTGGTGGAAGCGGGTCCCGCTGGTTGGTCTCTGCCCGGCTCGGGTGGCTCCGGGTGCCCACCACCCCGAAGCCGGGATTGTCACTACGGCCGGTGCCCAGGCCGTTGACCATGGTGGTGTGCGAGTCGGT
>NZ_JBSFNC010000170.1:0-17713 GCF_053586895.1 Amycolatopsis sp. NPDC003731
TCGTGGTCGGCGTGCTCGCCGCGGTCGCGGTGTTCTTCCTGCTGCGGCTGAAGAAACCCGAGGTGGCCGCCCGCGCTCCGTCAGACCTTGCCCGCGGCGAAGGCGGCCGCGTCGTTGGCGTCGCCGCCGTAGCTCAGGTGCGCCAGGATGTTGAAGCCGCCCGCCTGGCAGATCGGGTCGCCCAAGGCGCAGTAGTCCTTGGTGCGGCTCTGGTAGGTGCCGGTGACCGAGCGGCCGATCGCGCGGATCGGGTTGCCGAACAACAGGATCGCCGCGATCCGGGGCGCCAGGTCCGCCGGGATGGTCGCGGCGATCGGGCCGCCGACGACCGCGCCGGCGCTGCTGATGCCGATCGAGTTGTCGACGACGTTGGCGCCCTGGGAGTAGCCGACGAGGACGAACCGCTGCGACGGGCAGGCCGCGGCCTGCGTCCGCACGTGGTTGACCAGGTCGGTGTTGCCCTTCTGCACCGAGGCCGGCTGGCCGAGGTCGGCCGGGTAGTCGACGCGGTAGCTGCTCACCGACCGCGGGCGCAGCCGGTTCTGCACGGCCGAGAACACCGGGTCGCCGACGATGAGGCCGAGCGTGCCGGGTTCGCCGGTGCCGCGGGCCACCGGGACGTCGATGTCGGTGCACGGCGCCGCCGAAGCGGCGGGCGCGGCGGCCACGGTGAGCCCGGCGACGGCGAACCCGACGGCGGCCGCAGCGGAAAACAAGCGCTTCTTGGGGACGCGAATCATGGCTGATCACACCTCGTTGTGGGAAAAGGGGTCGGCAAGCGCTTTCCGCGGGGGACGGAAATGCGTGCGACGCTTGCGGTGATTCGCAGCGTCGCAGTGGTAGCCGGACCCGGCAAGAGGTGTTTCCCGGGAACGCCGGGAATTGTTCAGCCGGTGACAAACGGTCCGATGTGGACGCTCAGGTGGCGCACTGCCCGGCCGGGCGCGGGGTGTCGAGGCGGTCCAGCAGCGCCGGATCCAGCCCGCGCAGCGCGGCCATGACGAACCCGGTGGCCAGTTCCCCGGCGGCGATCGGGTCGAGGCCGGGGGAGTGGGACACGTGCATCGCGGCCCGCCCGACCAGGCCGACCATCATCTCGCCGAGCAGGTCCGCGCCGGGGCCGGCCGGGCGCCCGTGCGTGCGCAGGTGGTCGCGCACCTGCCCGATCACGTGGGTGGCGATGGAGTCGGCCAGCGCGCGGCGTTCGTTCGACATCTCGTCGACGGCCGAGTCGAACAGCAGCCGGAAGCTTTCCGGGTGGGCTCCGGCGTAGCCGAACATGGCCATCACCGAGAGCCGGACGCGCTCTTCGAGGGGGCGCGCGTTCGCCGTTTCGTACGCGCTGATCACCCAGGCGCGCAACGCGGCGACCTCCCGGCGGACCGTGGTGCGGAAAAGGGCGGCCTTGTCGCCGAAATGCGCGTAGAGGGTGGGCTTGGTGGAATCGGCGCGGTCGGCGATCAGGCCCATCGTGGCCTGGGCGTAGCCCCGCTCGGCGAACACCGCGCGGGCGGCGTCGAGCAACTCGTCGTCGGTGGGCCGGGCGGCCGGGCTGCGGCGAGCGCTGGATCGATCAGGAGGACTCTGCCGGCTCATGGAGGTGTACTGTACGGACTCCTTGCTTTACTGTCCGGTAAAGCAAGGTCCGTCGCCTCCTTCCGGTGGAGGAACCCTGGTGCCCCGCGACAGTGCTCGGCAACCCGTCCCGGCTCCCCGCGATGCCGTCGAAGAAGTTGTCCGGCGGGGGGAGCTGGCCGCACTCATGCGGCCGGCGCTCCCGGCACTGGTGGACGGGATCGTCCGGGAGATCCTGCGGGCGGTCCCCGTCTACGCCCGGACGGGGGACGGGTCCTACGGCCGCCGGACCCGGCACGGTGTCGAGTGCGCTGTCGAGCTCTTCGTCGACCTGGTCGAGGACCCGCTGGCCTCCCGCGACCGGCTGTACGAGACGTGCCGCCGGCTCGGCGCGGGGGAGGCGCGCGAGGGCCGCACCCTCGACGACCTGCAGGCGGCCTACCGCGTCGGCACCCGGGTCGGCTGGCGCTGGATCATGCGGCTGGGCCGGCGGCACCGGCTGTCCTCCGCCGTGATGGCGCAGCTGGCCGAGATGCTCTTCGGCTACGCGGACGAGCTCGCCCGGATGTCGAGCCGGGGGCACCGCGAGGCGTGGGCGGAGATCGAGGGCACGCGGTCGGGCCTGCGCAAGCGGCTGCTGCGCCTGCTGACCGGGCCGGGCACCATCCCGGACGCCGTCCTCGCCGAACTCGCGGACGCGGCGGGCTGGCCGGTGCCGCAGGCGGTGGCGGCGGTCGCCGCCGAAACGACCGTGAGCACCACGTGGGGGCCCGACGTCCTCGCCGACCTCGACCCACCGCAGCCCTACCTGCTGCTCCCCGCCCCGGTGGACGCCCGGGCCCTGACCCGGCTCGGCACGCGCGTCGCGGTCGGGCCGCCGACCGACCTCGGCGCGGCGGCGCATTCGCTGCGCTGGGCGCGGACGGCGTTGCGGCTGGTGGCGGACGGATCGCTCCCGGACGCGCCGGTGACGTGGTGCACCGACCACCTGACGGACCTGTGGCTGCTGTCGGACTCGCCGCTGGCCGAGCAGGTCGCCCGGCAGGAACTGGCCCCGCTCGGGCAGTTCCCGGAGCGGACGCGCCGCCGGCTGGGCGAGACCCTGCTGTCCTGGCTGCAGAACGGCGGCAACTCCGAGAAGATCGCGGTCGACCTGTCGGTGCACCCGCAGACGGTCCGCTACCGCGTGCGCCAGCTGAAGCAGGCCTTCGGTGCTCGCCTCGACGATCCCGACGCCCGGTTCGCCATGCAGGCCGCGCTACGCGCCTCGGGGCTGCGGACCGCCCGGAACGAGTTCTCCCCACCCGAGGAGTAGGAGGCTTCCCGGCTCGGCTCCCGACCTTGTCCCCAGCGAGAACATGTTCTAGTTTTGGGGGCGGAAGGTGGTGTGCCGGTGAAGACGGAGCTGGGCCTGGCCGGGACGGTGGTCCTGGTCACCGGAGGCGTCCGCGGCGTCGGCCGGGGCATCGCCGACGTGTTCCTCGCGCACGGTGCCCGGGTCGTGGTGTGTGCGCGGCGGGAGGCGCCGACCCCGGCGGAGTTCGTCGCGTGCGATGTGCGCGACGAGACGCAGGTCGCCTCGCTGGTCGAGGGGATCGTCGAGCGGCACGGGCGCCTGGACGTGGTGGTCAACAACGCGGGTGGGGCGCCGTATGTGCCGGCCGCGGAGGCGTCGCCGCGCCTGCACGAGAAGGTCGTGCAGCTGAATCTCCTGGCTCCGCTGCTGGTCGCGCAGCACGCCAACGCGGTGATGCAGCGGCAGGGAACCGGCGGCTCGATCGTGATGATCTCCAGCGTCAGCGGCACACGTCCGTCGCCGGGAACCGCGGCCTACGGCGCCGCGAAGGCCGGGCTGGACAACCTGACGGCGAGCCTGGCGGTGGAGTGGGCGCCGAATGTCCGGGTCAACGCGCTCGACGTCGGGATGGTCCGGACCGAGCAGGCGCACCTGCACTACGGGAGTGAGGCGGCGGTCGAGGCGGTGGGGAAGACCGTGCCGCTGGGCCGGCTGGCCGAGCCCGAAGAGGTGGGGCACTGCGCCGCGTTCCTGGCTTCCGGGCTGGCTTCCTATGTTTCCGGCGCGACTCTGCGCGTGCACGGCGGAGGTGAGGTCCCGGCGTTCCTCGCCGCGGCCGACGTCAACCATCGGGAGGATTCGTGAGCGGGTTGTGCCAGGGCCGGGTGGTCGTGGTGACCGGTGCCGGGCGGGGCATCGGGCGGGCGCACGCCTTGGCGTTCGCGGCCGAAGGGGCGTCGGTGGTGGTGAACGACGTGGACGCCGACGCGGCCGCGGAGGTCGTCGAGGCCATCGGTGAGCGGGCGGTCGCGAACACCTCGGATGTGGCCGATTGGGCCGGGGCGCGTGAGCTGATCGGCACGGCCGTCGAGCACTTCGGGCGCCTGGACGTGCTGGTGAACAACGCGGGCTTTCTCCGGGACCGGATGCTGGTCAACCTCGGCGAGGACGAGTGGGACGCGGTGATCCGGGTGCACCTCAAGGGCCACTTCGCGCCGTTGCGGCATGCGGCGGAGCATTGGCGTGCCGAAGCCAAAGCCGGGCGGACGCCGAGCGCACGGGTGATCAACACGAGTTCGGGTGCCGGGTTGCTCGGCAGCGTCGGGCAGGGGAACTACTCGGCGGCGAAGGCGGGGATCGCCGGGCTGACGGTCGTGGCCGCCGCCGAACTGGCCCGCTACGGCATCACCGTGAACGCGATCGCGCCGGCCGCCCGCACCCGGATGACCGAAGGGGTGTTCGCGTCGATGGCCCGGCCGGACACCGGCTTCGACGCGATGGCGCCGGAGAACGTCTCGCCGCTGGTCGTGTGGCTGGGCAGCGAGGAGTCCGGGCCCGTCACCGGGCGGGTGTTCGAGGTCGAGGGCGGCAAGGTTTCCCTGGCCCAGGCGTGGCGGCACGGCCCGGTCGTGGACAAGGGCGAGCGGTGGGACCCGGCCGAGCTGGGCCCGGTGGTGAAGGACCTGCTCGAGCAGGCGCCCGAGCCCGAACCCGTCTACGGAGCGAGCTGATGGGCGTCCTGACCGAACGCGACGGGCACATCGAGGTCGTCACCGTCGATTTCCCGCCGGTGAACGCGCTGCCCGTGCAGGGCTGGTTCGACCTCGCCGACGCGATCACCCAGGCCGGGCGTGACCCTGACGTGCACGTCGTGATCCTGCGCGCGGAGGGCCGCGGGTTCAACGCCGGGGTGGACATCAAGGAGATCCAGCGCAGCGAGGGCTATGACGCCCTGGTCGGCGCCAACCGCGGCTGCTACGCGGCTTTCGGTGCCGTCTACGACTGCGAGGTTCCGGTCGTCGCCGCGGTGCACGGCTTCTGCCTCGGCGGCGGGATCGGGCTGGTGGGCAACGCAGACGTCATCATCGCCTCCGAAGACGCGACCTTCGGCGTGCCGGAAGTCGAGCGGGGCGCACTCGGCGCGGCCACGCACCTCGCCCGGCTGGTGCCGCAGCATTTGATGCGCACGCTGTACTTCACGGCTCGCAAGATCACCGCGGCCGAGCTGCACGCGCACGGGTCGGTCTACCAGGTCGTACCCCGGGTGGACCTCGACGAGGCGGCCCTGGAAGTCGCACGGGACATCGCGAAGAAGGACCCGCGGGTCATCCGGGCGGCGAAAGAGGCGTTGAACGGGATCGACACCCAGCAGGTGCACCGCAGCTACCGCTTCGAGCAGGGCTTCACGTTCGAGTTGAACCTGCTGGGGGCGTCCGATGAGGCTCGCGAGGAGTTCTTGAATGGCCGATAAGCGCATGACCGTCGACGAGGTGGCGGGCGAGCTGAAGGACGGCATGACCATCGGGATCGGCGGCTGGGGTTCCCGGCGCAAGCCGATGGCCCTGGTCCGCGCCATCCTCCGCACGCCGGTGCAGGACCTGACCGTCGTCTCCTACGGCGGCCCGGACGTCGGCCTGCTGTGTGCGGCGGGCAAGGTCAAGCGGGTCGTGTTCGGGTTCGTCACCTTGGATTCGATCCCGTACGACCCGTGGTTCGGCCGGGCGCGGGAGACCGGCGCGATCGAGGTGACCGAGTACGACGAGGGCATGTTCGGCACGGCCCTGTCCGCGGCGATGCAACGGCTGCCGTTCCTGCCCACCCGGGCGGGGCTCGGGTCCGAAGTCATGCGCGCCAACCCGCGGCTGCGCACCGTGCGTTCGCCCTACGACGACGGTGAGGAGCTGGTCGCGGTCCCCGCGCAGCACCTCGACGTGGCGCTGGTCCACCTCAACCGGGCCGATGCCCGCGGCAACGCCCAGTACCTCGGCCCCGACCCGTACTTCGACCAGTTGTTCGCCTTGGCGGCCGAGCGGTGCTTCGTGTCGGTGGAAAAGGTGGTGGAGACGGCGGAGCTGACTTCCGGTGGGCCGGTGCAGTCGTTGCTGCTCAACCGCGGTGCGGTGGCCGGGGTGGTGGAGTCCCCGCGCGGGGCGCACTTCACCACGGCCGTGCCGGATTACGGCCGCGACGAGCGGTTCCAGCGGCACTACGCGGCCTGCGCCAAGGACCTCGACACCTGGCCGGGGTTCGTGGACCGGTTCCTCTCGGGGGACGAGACGCGGTATCTGTCCGAAGTGGACAAGTTCGAGGCGGAGGCGGCATGAGCGCGACCCGGGCCGAGATCGTCGTGGTGGCCATGGCCGAGGTCTTCCGCGGCGACGGCGAACTCCTGGCCAGTCCCATGGGCCTGGTCCCGCAGCTGGGCGCGAAACTCGCCCGGCTGACCTTCGAGCCGGACCTGCTGCTGTCCGACGGCGAAGCCCACCTGGTCACCACCGACGGCGTCGTCGAGGGCTGGCAGCCGTTCCGCACGATGCTGGACACGATCGTCCCGCACGGCCGCCGGCACGTCGTGATGGGCGCGAACCAGATCGACCGGTACGGCAACCAGAACATCTCCGCCATCGGCGACCACGCCCGCCCGAAGAAGCAGCTGCTGGGCGTGCGGGGCGCGCCGGGCAACACGGTCAACCACCGCACCAGCTACTGGGTACCCCGGCACAGCACCCGGGTGTTCGTCGAGAGCGTGGACGTCGTGTCGGGGGTCGGCTACGACAATGCGGCCAAAGCCGGTGCGTCGGCGCAGAAGTATCACGACGTCCACCGGGTGGTGAGCAACCTCGGGGTGTTCGGCTTCGGCGGCCCGGACCACGCGATGCGGGCGGTGTCGCTGCACCCCGGCGTCACCCGGGAAGAGGTGTCGGCGGCGACCGCTTTCGCGATCGACTTCTCCGACGCCGGAACCAGCCGCGAGCCGACCGAAGAGGAACTGCGGCTGATCCGCGAAATCGACCCGAAGAACCTGCGGGACAAGGAAGTTCCGGCGTGAAGACGGCGCTCACCCGGCTGGCCGGGGTCGAGCACCCCGTCGTGCAGACCGGGATGGGCTGGGTCGCCGGTCCCCGGCTGGTGTCGGCGACGGCCGAAGCGGGCGCGCTGGGCATCCTCGCCTCCGCCACGATGACCTTCGCCGAGCTGGAAGCGGCGATCGCCGAGGTCAAGAAGCGCACGGAGAAGCCGTTCGGGGTGAACCTCCGCGCCGACGCGGCCGATGCCGGTGCGCGCGTCGACCTGCTGATCCGCGAAGGCGTGAAGGTCGCTTCGTTCGCACTCGCGCCGCGGAAGGAGATGATCGCGAAACTGCGGGACCACGGGATCGTCGTGATCCCGTCGGTCGGGGCCGCCCGGCACGCCGAGAAGGTCGCCGCCTGGGGCGCGGACGCCGTCATCGTCCAAGGCGGCGAAGGCGGCGGGCACACCGGGGGCGTCGCCACCACGCTGCTGCTCCCGAGCGTGCTGGACACCGTCGACATCCCGGTCGTCGCGGCCGGCGGGTTCTTCGACGGCCGCGGCCTCGCCGCCGCACTGGCCTACGGTGCGGCCGGGGTCGCGATGGGCACCCGGTTCCTGCTGAGCAAGGAAAGCACCGTCCCCGACGAGGTCAAGCGCCTCTACCTCGAGCAGGGTCTCACCGGGACGGTCGTCACCAAGCGGGTCGACGGCCTCCCGCACCGCGTCCTGCGCACCGAGCTGGTCGACAAGCTCGAACGCACCGGCCGGATCCGCGGCCTCGCCCAAGCCGCCCGCAACGCCCTGCGCTTCCGGAATATCACCGGACTGTCCCCGGTTGCGATGCTGCGAGAGGGCTTCGCGATGAAGCACGGCAACGATCTGACCTGGAGCCAGCTGGTCATGGCGGCCAACACCCCGATGCTGCTGCGGGCGGGACTGGTCGACGGCCGGACGGACGCCGGAGTGCTAGCGTCGGGACAGGTGGTGGGCATGATCCACGACCTGCCCACGGTGGCGCAGATCGTCGAGGGCGCAGTGGCCGAGGCGGGTGAGATCCTGCGGCGGCTCGGCCGGGAAACGGGAGGATGAGCGGTGGCTTTGAAGGTCGGGTACAAGGCGTCTGCGGAGCAGTTCGGGCCGCGGGACCTGGTCGAGTACGCGGTGCGCGCCGAAGAGGTGGGCCTGGACTCGGTGTGGGTGTCCGATCACTTCCTGCCGTGGCGGCACGAGGGCGGCCACGCGCCGTTCGCGCTGGCCTGGATGCCGGCGGTCGCCGAGCGGACCAAGCGGGTACAGATCGGGACGAGCGTGCTGACCCCGACGTTCCGGTACAACCCGGCGGTCATCGCGCAGGCGTTCGCGACGATGTCGCTGCTGTCGAACGGCCGCATGATCCTCGGCGTCGGCACCGGTGAGGCGCTGAACGAGATCGCCGTCTCCGGGCGGGAGTGGCCGGAGTTCAAGGAGCGCTTCGCCCGGCTGCGGGAGTCGATCAAGCTGATCCGCGAGCTGTGGACCAGCGACAACGTGAACTTCGAGGGTGACTACTACCAGCTGGTGAACGCGAAGATCTACGACCGGCCGGAGCAGCCGGTGCCGATCTACGTCGCCGCGGGCGGCCCGGTGGTCGCGAAGTACGCGGGCCGGTCGGGTGACGGGTTCATCTGCACTTCGGGCAAGGGCATGGACCTCTACACCGAGAAGCTGATGCCCGCCGTCAAGGAAGGCGCGGAGGCGGCCGAGAAGACCGTCGAGGACGTCGACCGGACGATCGAGATCAAGATGTCCTACGACCGCGACCACGAGAAGGCCCTGGAGAACACCCGGTTCTGGGCGCCGCTGTCGCTGACGGCGGAGCAGAAACACACGGTGTCCTCGGCCGAGGAGATGGAACGGCTGGCCGACGAGCTGCCGATCGAGCAGGTGGCCAAGCGCTGGATCGTGGCGTCGGACCCGGACGAGGCGGTGGCCCAGATCAAGCCGTACCTCGACGCCGGGCTCAACCACCTCGTCTTCCACGGCCCGGGCCACGACCAGGAACGCTTCCTGACCCAGTTCTCCGAGGACGTCCTCCCGAAGCTGCGCGCCCTCGGCTGATCAGAGCCGTTCGATGATGGTGACGTTGGCGGTGCCGCCGCCTTCGCACATCGTCTGCAGCCCGTAACGACCTCCGCGGCGCTCCAGCTCGTGCAGGAGCGTGGCGAGGAGCTTGGTGCCGGTGGCCCCGATCGGGTGGCCGAGGGCGATCCCGCCCCCGTTCACGTTGACCCGGCCGGGGTCCGCGCCGGTTTCGTCCAGCCACGCCAGGACGACGCTGGCGAACGCCTCGTTGACCTCGAACAGGTCGATGTCGTCGACCGTGAGCCCGGCGTTCCGGAGCGCGTGGGCCGTCGCCGGGATCGGCCCGGTCAGCATCCAGACCGGGTCGGCCGCGCGCACCGACAGGTGATGGATCCGGGCCCGCGGCCGCAGGCCGTGCTCGTCGACGAACGACGCGGACGCCAGCAGCGCCGCGCTCGCGCCGTCGGAGATCTGGCTGGCCACCGCCGCCGTCAGCCGCGAACCCTCGCTCAGCGGCTTCAGCCCGCGCATCCGGTCCAGGGAGGTGTCCCGGCGCGGGCCTTCGTCGTGCCGGAAGTCCTCGACCGGGACGATCTCGGCATCGAACCGGCCCTCGTCGATGGCGGCGACGGCCCGCTGGTGACTGCGCAGCGCGTACTCCTCCATGTCCGCACGGCTGATGTCCCAGTGCTCGGCGATCATTTCGGCGCCGCGGAACTGCGAGATCTCGGCGCTGCCGTAGCGCTCCTGCCAGCCCTTCGAGCCGGAGAACGGGTCGTCGAAGCCGTACTCGCGGCCGGCCAGCATCGCCGCGCTGATCGGGATGCGGCTCATGTTCTGCACGCCCCCGGCCAGCACCAGGTCCTGCGTGCCCGACATGACGGCTTGGGCGGCGAAGTGGACAGCCTGCTGGCTGGACCCGCACTGCCGGTCGACGGTCACCCCGGGCACGTGGTCACCGAACCCGGCCGCGAGCCAGGCGGTGCGCGCGATGTTGCCGGACTGGGGGCCGAGGGTGTCGGTGCAGCCGAGGATGACGTCGTCGACCAGGTCCGGATCGACGCCGGCGCGCTCGACGACGGCCTTGATGACGTGCGCGCCGAGGTCGGCCGAGTGCCACCCGGACAGTGCGCCGCCGCGCCGGCCGACCGGGGTGCGGACGGCGTCGAGCAGGAAGGCTTCGGGCACGGGAGCTCCTAGGGGTGCTGGCTGCTGACGGAGACGACTTCGCCGGTGAGATAACTCGCGTAGTCGCTGGCGAGGAAGACCATGACGTTGGCGACCTCCCAGGGTTCGGCGGCGCGGCCGAACGCCTCCTTCTTGGTGAGGTCTTCGAGGAGTTCGTCGCTGGTGACCTTGGCGAGGAAGGGGTGCATGGCGAGGCTGGGGGCGACGGCGTTGATCCGGACACCGTGTTCCGCGGCGTCCAGCGCCGAGCAGCGGGTCAGTGCCATGACCCCGGCTTTGGCGGCGGCGTAGTGGGCCTGCCCGGCCTGGGCACGCCAGCCGATTACGGAGGCGTTGTTGACGATCGCCCCGCCACCGCCTTGCGCGACGAACTGCTTGAGGGCGGCGCGGGTGCAGCGGAACGTGCCGGTGAGGGTGATGTCGAGGACCTTCGACCACTCCTCGTCGGTCATGTCCAGCACCGACTTCGTGCCGCCGAGCCCCGCGTTGTTGACCATGACGTCGAGGCGGCCGAAGTGCTCGACGGCGCCGTCGATGAGGGCTTGGACCTGGTTCTCCTGGGTGACGTCGCAGGGGATGGCGTGGACGGCGCCGAGTTCGGCGGCTTTTTCCTTCAGCCGCCGTTCGTGCCAGTCGCTGATCACGACGTCGGCGCCTTCTTCGAGGCAGCGCTTGGCCACGGCGGACCCGATGCCGGTGCCCGCGGCGGCGGTGACCACGACGACTTTTCCCTCGAGGAGGTCATGGCCGGGTGGGTAGGCGGGGATCACGGGCGGGCCTCCCGGGGTAGGCCGAGCACGCGCTCGGCGATGATGTTGCGTTCGATCTCGTCCGACCCGCCGTAGATGGTGTCGGCGCGGGTGAACAGGAACAGCCGCTGCCACTCGTCGAGTTCGGGGCCGTCCGAGGTGAGGGATCGGGCGCCGCGGGCCCGCATGGCGAGTTCGCCCAGCCCGCGGTGCCATTGGGCCCAGAGGAGTTTGCCGACGGCGACCTCTGGCCCGGCCGCCTGTCCGAGCGTCCGCAGAGCATGGGCGCGCAGCACGCGCAGGCCGATGCGGGCGCGGGTGAGGTCGGCGCGCAGCAGCGGGTCGTCGTAGGTGCCGAGGCGTTTCGCTTCGGCGGTGATGTCGTCGAGTTCGCGGCGGAAGCCGATCTGCTGGCCCAACGTGGAGACGCCGCGTTCGAAGCCCAGGGTGGCCATCGCGATCTTCCAGCCCTCGCCGGGTTCGCCCACGACCAGGTCGGCGGGGGTGCGGGCGTCGTCGAAGAAGACCTCGTTGAACTCCGAGGTGCCGGTGAGCTGCTGAATGGGCCGGATGGTGACGCCGTCCTGGCGCAGTGGCACGAGGAGGTAGGAGAGGCCGTGGTGGCGCTGGGAGCCGGCTTCGGTGCGGGCGACGACGAAGCACCAGCCGGCCACGTGCGCCAGGGACGTCCAGATCTTCTGGCCGTTGATCACCCATTCGCCGTCGCGGAGGACCGCGGTGGTGGAGACGGCGGCGAGGTCGGAGCCGGCGCCGGGTTCGGAATAACCCTGGCACCAGAGTTCTTCGACTCCGACGATCCCGGGCAGGAAACGTTTTTGCTGCTCCGGGGTGCCGAACGCGATCAGGGTCGGGCCGAGGAGCTGCTCCCCGATGTGGTTGACCCGCGCCGGCGCGCCGGAAGCGGCGTACTCCTCGTGGAACGCGACCTGATCCTCCAGCGACAGACCGCGGCCGCCGTGTTCGACCGGCCACCCGACGCACGTCCAGCCCGCCGCGGCGAGGTGGCGTTCCCAGGCCAGGCGCAGATCGAACTCCTCGTGCTCGCGTCCCGGCCCGCCGAGGCCGCGCAGCCGGGCGAACTCGCCGGTCAGGTTGGCGGCGAGCCAGTCCGCGACCTCGCTGCGGAATCGCGACGGTTCCACGCACGCCTCCTTGCTGCCGGGCCGGTCCGGCACCTAGGGTAATGAGAACACGTTCTACTTTGTCGGTCCAGAGGAGGCTGTGGTGGGACAGACCACGATCCCGGCCGTCGTCCGCGATGCCGCCGCGAAGTTCGGGTCCGCGGAGGCACTGGTCGACGGCTCGGTGCGGCTCGGCTACGACCAGCTTCTGGAACGTGTTCGAACCGTCGCGCGGGCGTTCGCCGCCTGCGGCGTCCAGGCGGGCGACCGGGTCGCGGTCGCCCTCCCCAACACCCACCACTGGGTCACCGCGGCCCTCGGTGCCCTCTACGCGGGCGCGGTGCTGATCCCGGTCAACACCCGCTTCACCGCCACCGAGACCGTGGACCTGCTCGTCCGCGGCCGGGCCAAGGCACTCGTCGTGGCCGCCGACTTCCTCGGCACCGACCGCCACGCCGCGATCCGGGACACCGGCGCCGCACTGCCGGACCTGGCCACGGTCGTCCGGGTGCCGCTGCAGGAGCCGCACCGGCCGGTGGAGAGCACGTTGGGCTGGGACGAGTTCCTGGCCCTGGCCGGGCAGGTCCCGGCCGCCGAGGCGGAGGCGCGAGCGGACGCCGTCGGCCCGGACGACGTCAGCGACATCCTCTTCACCTCCGGCACCAGCGGCCGCTCCAAGGGCGTGCTCTCGGCGCACCGCCAGACGGTCGAGGTCGCCGCGGCGTGGGCGGACTGCGGGCAGGTCACCGCGGACGACCGGTACCTGGTGATCAACCCGTTCTTCCACAGCTTCGGCTACAAGGCCGGGATCGTGGTGGGCCTGCTGACCGGCGCGACGATCGTCCCGCAGGCGGTGTTCGACGTCCGCGAGGCGCTCAAGGTGATCGAACGGGAGCGGATCTCCGTGCTGCCGGGTGCGCCGACGGTCTTCCAGTCCCTGCTGCACGAGCCGCGCAAGGGCGACCTGTCGTCGTTGCGGCTCGCGGTTACCGGGGCGGCCAGCGTGCCGGCGTCGCTCGTCCGCCGGATGTGGTCCGAACTCGGGTTCGAGACCGTGCTCACCGCCTACGGCCTCACCGAAGCCGTGATGGTGACGATGTGCCGCCCGGGCGACTCCGCGGAACTCATCGCGAGCACGTCGGGCCGGGCGACCGCGGGCTTCGAAGTGGCGATCCACGGTTCGCCGGGCGAGATCGTCCTGCGCGGGCCCAACGTGATGCTCGGCTACCTCGATGACCCCGAGGCGACGGCCGAGGCGATCGACGAAGACGGCTGGCTGCACACCGGCGACGTCGGCGAACTCGACGCCGACGGCAACCTCACCATCACCGGCCGGCTCAAGGACATGTACATCTGCGGCGGCTTCAACGTCTACCCGGCCGAGGTCGAGAGCGCGCTGACCGAGCTGGCCGGCGTCCGCGACGTGGCCGTGGTCGGCGTCCCGGACGAGCGGCTGGGCGAGGTCGGCAAGGCGTTCGTCGTCGGATCCGGGCTGACCGAAGAGGCGGTCCTCGCCTTCTGCCGCGAACGGCTCGCCAATTACAAGAACCCGAAGTTCGTCGAATTCCTCGGCGAACTGCCCCGCAACGCTTCCGGCAAGGTGCTGAAGCGGCTGCTGACCGAGGAGACGGCATGAGTGAAACGGTGGTCCGGTCCGAGCGGCGGGGGCCGGTCGCGGTGGTGACGATGAACCGGCCGGAGTACCGCAACGCCCAGAACTCGGCGATGACGTACGCGCTCGACGACGCGTTCCGGGACGCGGTCAACGATCCCGAGGTGAAGGTGATCGTCCTGGCGGGGGAAGGGAAACACTTTTCGGCGGGGCACGACATCGGCAGTCCCGGGCGGGACGCGGACCAGCCGTTCGATCGGCGGGCGGTGCTGTGGTGGGACCACACCGATCGCGTCGGGGGTGATCAGCGGTTCGCGCGTGAGTCGGAGGTGTACCTGGGGATGTGCCGCCGGTGGCGGGAGATCCCGAAGCCGATGATCGCCAGTGTGCAGGGCGCGTGCATCGCCGGTGGGTTGATGCTGGCCTGGGTGTGCGATCTGATCGTGGCCTCGGATGACGCGTTCTTCGCCGATCCCGTGGTACGCATGGGGATACCGGGCGTCGAGTACTTCGCGCACCCGTGGGTTCTCGGGCCCCGCGCGGCGAAGGAAGTCCTCTTCACCGGGGAGCGGTTCACCGTGCAGCAGGCGAAGGAATGGGGGATGGTCACCCGGATCGTGCCGCGTGCGGAGCTGGAGGAGCGCACTCAGGAGCTGGCCGAGAAGATCGCGGGGATGCCGTCGTTCGGGTTGGCGTTGGCGAAGAAGGCGGTCAACCAGGCCGAGGATCTGATGGGGTTGCGGTCCGGGATGGACTCGGTGTTCGGGTTGCACCACTTCGCACACGCTCACAATGCTGAGACTTCCGAGGATTCGCTGGGCGGGCAGTCGGCGCGGTCGATGCGTGATGCGAACAAGGGGGCCTGATGGACCTCGACATCGACGAGGCCTCGGAAGCCTTCCGCAGCGAGGCCCGGGAGTGGCTGGCTTCCCGCGTTCGCTCGTTGCCGTCGATGGACACCGCGGAAGGTTTCGCGGCCCATCGGGAGTGGGAGGCCGAATTGGCCGAGGCGCGCTGGTCGGTGGTGTCGTGGCCACGGGAGTACCACGGCCGGGACGCCTCGATGCTGCAGTGGCTGTTGTTCGAGGAGGAGTACTACGCCTCGGGCGCGCCGGGGCGAGTGTCGCAGAACGGCATCTTCATGCTCGGGCCGACGCTGTTCGCCCACGGCACGCAGGAGCAGCGCGACCGCATTCTGCCCGCGATGGCCACCGGCGAGCAGGTGTGGGCGCAGGCCTGGTCCGAGCCGGAGGCGGGCAGCGACATCGCCGCGTTGCGGAGCACGGCGGTGCGGACCGATGGCGGCTGGTTGTTGTCGGGGCAGAAGACGTGGAGTTCCCGCGCGACGTTCGCCGATCGGGCGTTCGGGCTGTTCCGCAGTGATCCGGAGGCGCAGCGGCATCACGGGTTGACGTATTTCATGGTCGATCTGCGGGCCGAGGGGGTCACCGTGCGGCCGATCCCGCAGCTGGACGGTGAGCCGGGCTTCGCGGAGATCTTCCTCGACGGCGTGTTCGTGCCCGACGAGGACGTGATCGGGGAGGTGGGGCAGGGCTGGCGGGTGGCGATGACCACCGCGAACAACGAACGCGGGTTGTCGTTGCGCAGCCCGGGACGGTTCCTCGCCGCGGCCGATCGGCTGGTGGACCTCTGGCGTTCGAGCGGCGCGCCTCTGTCCACACGGGACAGGGTGGCCGACGCGTGGATCGGTGCGCGGGCTTACCAGCTCTACACGTTCGGGACGGTGAGCCGCCTGCAGGACGGGGGAGAGCTGGGGCCGGAGTCGAGTGTGAACAAGCTGTTCTGGTCCCACTTGGACGTCGAACTGCACGAAACCGCGCTCGACGTCTTGGGTCCGGAAGCCGAGACCGACGAGACGTGGGTGAACGGCTACCTGTTCTCCCTGGCCGGCCCGATCTACGGCGGCACCGACCAGATCCAGCGCAACACCATCGCCGAACGGCTGCTGAAACTCCCGAGGGAGGCCCGCCGATGAGGTTCCAGCTCTCGCCGGAGCAGCGCCAGTTCGCCGCGACGCTGCACGAGCTGCTCGGCGGGGCGGACACCGCGGCCGCCGCCCGGGCCTGGGCCGCGGGGGACCACGACCGCGGCCTCAAGCTCTGGCGTGCCCTCGCCGACGTCGGCGTCTTCGCGCTGCTGGTCGACGAGGACCACGGCGGCCTCGGCGCCGGCCCGGTCGACCTGGTGGTCGCCTGCGAAGCGCTCGGCTACCACGCCGTCCCGGGCCCGGTCGTCGAGTCGGCCGCGGTCGCCCCGGCGCTGCTGACCGGGCACCGGCGCACCTCACTCGCCGAAGGCGACCTCATCGCCACCGTCGTCGCGCCGCCGGAGGTCCCCCTGGCCCTCGACGCCGACATCGCGGGCGTCGTCCTCGACCTCACCGGTGCCGAGCTCACCCGAACCGGCGACCTCGTGCGCTCGATCGACCCGGCCCGGCGGCTGTTCCGGGTCCCGGCCGAGCCGGTCACGGGGGGTGCCGCGTTCGACCGCGGAGTCCTGGCCGTGGCCGCCCAGCTCCTGGGAGCGGGGCAGTGGCTGCTCGACACGTCGGTGGCGTACGCGAAGCAACGCCAGCAGTACGGCCGGGCGATCGGCGAGTACCAGGCGATCAAGCACCTGCTCGCCGACGTCGCCACCCGGCTCGAACTGGCCCGGCCGCTGCTGCACGGCGCCGCCGTCGCGGGGGAGGCGTCCGCCCGGGACGTCTCGGCGGCGAAGGTCATGGCCGGGGACGCCGCCCACCTCGCCGCCCGGACCGCCCTGCAGGTCCACGGCGCCATCGGCTACACGGCCGAGCACGACCTCGGCCTCCGGCTGACCAAGGTCCGGGCTCTGGTGGGGGCGTGGGGGACCGGGTCGTTCCACCGCGCGCGGGTCCTGCGATGACCGATCCACTGGAGACCGAGGAAGCCCGGGCGCTGCGGGACGCCGTCCGGGCGCTGCTGACGCGCCGGTCGGGGCCGGAGGCGGTGCGGGCCGCGATGGCGTCGCCGCTGGGGTACGACGACAAGCTGTGGTCGACGCTCTGCGAGCAGATCGGCGTCGCCGCCCTGACGATCCCGGAGCGGTACGGCGGCGCGGGTGCCGGGCTGGCCGAGGCGTGTGTCGTGCTCGCGGAACTCGGCCGGACGCTCACCCCGGCCCCGATGCTGGGCTCAGCGGTGCTGGCGGCTCAGGCCCTGCTGCTGACCGGCAACGACGAGGCCTGCGAGCGGCTGCTGCCGGGCATCGCCGCGGGCACCACCCTGGCCGCGGTGGCGTGGTCCGATGTGGACGGAGGGTGGACGCCGGCCTTGCGCGGGTCGGACGCGGGGCTCGACGGTCGCACCCACTACGTCCTGGACGGCGACCTCGCCGACGTCCTGCTCGCCGTCGCCCGCACGGACGACGGCGCCGGCCTGTTCGAGGTGCCGCTCGAAGGGGTCCGCCGCACCTGCGTGCCGAGCCTGGACCCGACCCGGCGGCTCGCGGTGGTCGAGTGCGCTTCGACGCCGGCTCGCCGTCTCGACGCCGGCGGGTTCGCCGGACAGCTGCGGCAGCTGCGTGACACGGCGACGGTGGCCGTCGCCGCGGAGCAGGTCGGGGCGGCCGCGCGGGCGTTGGAGCTGACGGTCGAGTACACGAAGCAACGGCGTCAGTTCGGTCGCCCGATCGGGTCGTTCCAGGCGCTGAAGCACCGGATGGCGGACGTCCACGTCCACGTCGAAGCGGCCCGCTCGGCGCTGTACGCGGCCCTGGTGGACGGCGACGCCGAAGCGGTCGAGACCGCGAAGGTCGTGTGCGGCGAGGCGTTCGCCCACGCGGCGGCGGAGATGATCCAGCTCCACGGCGGCATCGCGATCACCTGGGAGCACGACGCCCACCTGTACTTCAAGCGAGCCCACGGGACGGCTCTGCTCTTCGGCGCCCCGGGGTCCGAACGTCGCGAATGACTCATTCGGGACCTCGGACGCCGCGAATGAGCCCGAGCCGCGCGCCGGAGCGAACCGAGGTTCGGCCTCGCGAGCGTGAACGGCACCGGGCCAAGCCGGCGCGCCACCCGGCCGAACCCGCGCAC
>NZ_JBSFNC010000171.1:0-17697 GCF_053586895.1 Amycolatopsis sp. NPDC003731
TTCGGCAAGGGCGGCGCGGAACTGGCCGGAGGTGTATTGGACGCCGCGGTCGGAATGAAATACCGCGTCGGGCTGGATGAGGCCGCGGGCGGTGGTGGGGTGGTGTCCGGCCGGAGGGGAAGGTCCGGCCGAACACCGGGCTTCATCAGAACGGCGGCTCGTCGCTGAACCCGCCGGCGGTCGCGCCGACCAGTTCGCCCTCGGGCGCGGCGCTCCACGGGTTGCCGTCCGAGGTCGCGCGCGGCTGGGTGCTGGTGGCCAGGTCCGGGTTCACCGTCGCCTTCGCGTTCTTGGTGACTGCGGCGGTGGCGTAGCGCAGCGAGGGTCCGATCTCATCGACGGTCAGCTCCATCACGGTGCGCTTCTCGCCTTCCTTGGTCTCGAACGAGCGCTGCTGGAGGCGGCCCTGGACGACGACGCGGTCACCGCGGGTCAGGGACTCGGCGACGTTTTCCGCGGCCTGCTTCCAGATGGTGCAGCGCATGAACAGGGCCTCGCCGTCCTCCCACTCGCCGGTGGCGCGGTTGAACGTGCGCGGGGTGGAGGCGACGGTGAAGTTCGCGACCGCCGCCCCGGCGTTGGTGAAGCGCAGTTCGGGATCGGCGGTGAGGTTGCCGATGATGGTGATGGTGGTGTCGCCGGCCATGGTGGCCTCCCTGGTGCTCGTTGGGGTGTGGAACGCGGCGCAGCCTGAGCACGCGGCGGCCGGGGGGCGCCGTCAGGCGACGTCCCCGGCCCGGCTCATCCGCCCGGCGTGAACCAGCTACGGCGGGACAGGCGCCCGATCCCGGCAGGTGGAAGGCTGGTTCACCCGGGCGGATCGGGCCGAGCTTCGGGGACGCACAGCCCCCGGCCGGGGTGTGCTTACCTCCGGGCGGTTCACGACCCGGCGAGCCGGGCAAGGCCACGCGGTGACACCTGCCCGCCGTCGCGCCATCACCCACGACCATCCCGCGCATGTCCGGCTGGCGTTCGGGCTGAGGGCTGCCGCCTCGCTTCGGGGCACTCTGGCGAGTGGCGCGAACGGCGTGGAGAGGGTGGGAGTCATGCCTACTCGATCGTGGGCTCGCCGAGCAGGGTGCGCCGAGTTTCGGTGCTGGCGTTCTGGATCAGGTGACGGATCTCCGACGGTGCGACAGCGTGGCCGAGCAGACGTGAAAGGAGCTCGGTCAGGGGCTGTTCGGGACCGGCGTTCTCGAGCGCGATCCGCGCTCGTGTTCCGTCGCCACGCAGGTACGCGTGCGCGGCGATGACGGTGGCGAGCTGGCCGGCGATGGGGGCGCTGCTGTGGCGCCACAGGTGCAGAACCAGGTTCTCGGCCGCCAGGCGCGTCGCGTCGTCGGGGACGGCGAGCAGGGCGTCGCGGAACGGCAGCGTGGCGAAGGTCGCGGCGAGATCGGCGACGACGGCATCGTCGGCGGGCAGCTCGCCGTGGGCGGCGGCGCGGATCGCGGCGTCGGCGCGGGCTAGGCGGACGTGTGCGGCGAGGTGCCGGTGCTGGTCGATGGCTGCGGATTCGACGGCGTCGGTGATGCGGGGTTGCAGACGTGCGCGGAGATGCTCCGGTGCGGGAGTGAACCGCGCCGCGAGGTCTTCCCGGGAAGAGGCGATGGTGTGTCCGGCGGCGATGGCGGCGACCGCGGCCGGGGTGGTTGCGGGGTCGGGCAGGACAGCTGTGCGGTCGGGGTCGAGATAGGAGCGCCACCGCGCGCCCTCGGCGATAGCCGGCACGTGAACGACGTCGATGTCGGTGAATCCGTGCTCGGCCAGCTGTGTGACGACGGTGTCGACGTCGGCGCGCAGCGGCAGCGAGTCGTCACCGGCATCGTCGACGGTGCGGACGAGGATGCCGGTGACGCAGAGGACGGGCAGGTCGCAGCATTGCCGGTTGAACTGCCGCGCGCAGTCGTCGGCATGGTCAGTGAGGTGGGCGAGGTCGATTCGGCTGAGTGGGCCGGTGGTGACCGTGCCGTCGTTGTTGGTGAGTGCGGTGATCAGCACCAGAGACTCGTCGGGGATGAAGCCGAGCAGCGCCGGGACGCTGGCGACGATGGAGGTGGTGCTGGCGAGGGTGAGAGACATGAGCATCCTTCCCGAGAAGGGGGAGTACGGGCTTTCGGTGGAGCCCGGTCTGTGGATCAGCGGCCGATCTCGGCGCGCAGCGTCTGCGCGGCGGTGAGGGCTATCCACGGCGGCGAGGGTCGTCGGACGTCCCGGCCGGAGGCCGGGACGAATCCGTTGACCGCGACGCTCCAGAAGTCCGGCCAGGGTGCGGTGTCGGTGCGTTCGCTGCGGTAGATCACGCGCACGTCCTGCCCGTCGGCGCGCCGGGCGTGTGCGGTGATCCGGATCGCGACGCGCATGCGGTTGCGGCGCTGGACGGGCTCGTCGTAGACCAGCGAGATCGGTGTCGCGGGCAGGGCGCGGCACAGCTCGACGAGGACACCGCGCGCGAGATTCCAGGCGCCGTAGTCCTCGAGGCTGCCGCGGTGAGGGATGTTGCAGGCGACCGACTCGCGCAGCACGTACGAGCGGCTCCAGTCGTAGGCGGTGACCCACAACTTGTCCTCAGCCATGGTCGGTCACCGCCGTGTTCGCCTCGGCGAGCGCGCGGTTCAGGCACGCGCGGGTGAACTCGAGGTTTTCGGCATGCCGCTGCGTGGTCCAGGTGTGCGCGTCGGGTTCGATGATGTTCGCGGCTGCGGTGACAGCGGCGTCGGTGCAGCGCCCGTCGACGTCGAGGACGGGGTAGACGGCCTCGACGACCCGGCACGCGTCGACGACACCGGACACGAGGCACTTCTTCCATACCGCCGTGATGAGCGCGGTCTTGTGCCGCCGGGCTCGGGTGTGCTGCTCGGCCCATGTGATGGGTTGCGGTGTGATGCGGCGGCCGCCGAGTTCGGTTTCGATCAGCCGGCACGCTCGCGCGTAGGCGGATTCGTTGTATTCGTGTGGTGTGGTGTGGACGGTCGATGTGGTCACTGAGTACCTCCGGGTCGGGTGCGGGTGAACCCGTCCTCCCTGAGCACGCCCGCGGTCCTCGGGCGCCCCGTCGGTTCACGCTGCGGGCTGAGGAGAGCCGGCGCCCGAGGGCCCCGGGTGTGCTGTGCTGGCGGCGGTCACCCGCCGACCGGAGTGCCTGACCGCGGCTGCGGACTCAGCGGCCCGTCGGCTTGTCACCGCCGATGACGCTCATTTGCTGCTCCACTGCCCGCTGGGCCTGGCGAATCAAGGCAGACAGCTCAGCCGGGATTCCCTCGGCGTCGAGCCAGAGCGCGGTGGAGGTGCGGTCGTCGCAGCCCTCCGGGCGCCGAGTCGGCTACGGCCGGTTCGGGAAGTCGATCACGTCGCGGTCCGGGTGAAGAACTCGCGGATCGACTTGTCGCGTCCATGCCAGCCGACGGTTTGGTTGCGGGGGACAGGACGCCGGGCGCGCGGTCAGCTGTACCGCCCCGGGTTCGCGAGGAAGAACCGGCCCGGCTGCGCGGTGGCTGACGGCAGGTGAACGAGGTGCAGACATCGGGCGTTCCCTTCAGTCGGTGCAGAACGGGCGATGAACGGCGCGGACGAGCCTGAACGGCGAGCGGCACCACTGGCAGGAGACCGCGGTGCGAGAGCGCAGTTCCGGCGGCGCCGGGGCCGGGCCAGGCGAGGGCGCTGGAGGCGTCGTGCTGTAGTAGTAGCGATCCCAAAGGGTGTGGTGGGTGCCGCGATCGTCGCTGGCCCAGCGTGCCGTGATCGACCAGGTCGGGCGGGTCAGGTCGCCGTCGCGGAAGCGGATCTCGATGGACTCGACGATGTACCAGCGATGCCAGTAGCGGCACCAGTAGGTGCCGCCGACCTGGCGTGAGCCGATCGCGTCGAAGACCTCACGCATCCGCTCCCGGTGACGCCACAGGCGTAATTGCGCGGGGTCGAGCGCGCGCAGGACCTCCGGTGGCGGTGACCAGAGGCAATCGCAGGGCTGCGGGTACCACGGTTGAGTCTCGTCCGGGTCCCATGCCTCGTTGGTGTCGTCGCTGACTGAGTACTCGCCGTTGCCGCCACAGTGGGGGCAGCTGGCGGGGGCCCACGGCCCGCCCAGGTGAATTTGGCGGTATCCCTCGGGAACCTGGAACGGCGGCTGCGTCATCTGCCCTCCTTGAACGGTGGTTTCCGGCGGACGGGGCCGCTGGGGGTGAACGGGGCTTCGCGAGCACGGCGGGGCCCTGGGCCCTCGGCTGCCCGACCGAGGATCGGCACCGTGGCGGGTTCCGGGCCACGCCGTGCTTTTCTGGTGACCGGGACAGGCCGCGGCGCCGTCCCGGCGAGCCCGGCCGCTGGCTACCTCTCGTGCGGGGTACTCAGGATCGGGACGAAGTGGGCGCAGACCGCCGGTTGGCGTTGCCGGGCCTCGGAGATCACGATGTCGATGGCGTCGCGCAGGCAGGTGCGGATGGCGTGGTGGCTGGGGCGGCGCGCCGGGTGGTGATGGACGACGACCGGATCGAGTGGCCGGCGACGTTCGCGGTGCTCGCCGGCCTGGTCGCGTTCTTCCACGCTCGAGAGTGTGGCGACGAACCCGAGCGTGGCGTGGAAGGCGATGTGCAGACGCGCCCAGGGAAGCCAGCTATCGTCGTCCTGCCGGCCGAGATTCCAGTACGCGGTCGCGGTGTGGCCTTCGCGGCGGACGACGGGGCGGGGATGCGGGTCGATCGCTGTGACGATGGCTGGGTCGGTTGGTGCGCTGGGTTCGGCGTCGTGCGGGATAACGTTGGTCTTGTGGATGGTGAAGCCCGAGCCGGGCCGTTCGCCGGCGATGGCCAGATACATTCCCTGGTCTTGCACGACCGTGCCCAGCTGGGGTTTCCCGTTGTAGGTGAAGCGGACGCGATCGCCTTCGGGGTAGCGGTGCTGGAGCTTCGGCAGCCAGCCCGCGGGGATCAGGTGGATGGGGATGAGGGCCTTTTCCAGGTCGGTGCTGTCCGGTTGACGCTGCCAGAGCCAGGTGAGGCTCGATGCGGCGTTGGGTTCGGGCGATGTGGTGTCGGGCATGACAAGGTCCCTTCGATCAGCGGGCACCCGGCTGCGACCGGTGTCGGGGTGCGGGGCGGTCGGTGAGGATGCGGGGGTGTTCGCGGCCGGCGGCGATGCCGTCGCGGATGGTGGTGGTCAGTTCGCGGGCGTCGAAGTCGGCGACGCCCAGGTGGCGGCGGGCGGCTTCGGTGAGGTAGTGGGTGATCGCGGCGGCGCTGATCCAGCCGTTGCCCAGCAGTTCCCCGAGGGCTGCGGCGGCGGCGTAGACGGCGATGTGGCGGTGGCCCTCGGTGGCGGTGGCGACGTTGCAGCATTCCGCGGTGACAGCGGCTTGGACGTAGGCGGTGACGCGGTGGCTGGTCACCGGCGGCATCGGAACCACAGCGGGGTGGGGCGGCGGTGATGGTGGGGTGAGGGCGGCGACCAGCCATCCTGGGAGCTCAGCGACGGGTAGGTCCCCGGTGACGGCATACGGGACCAGCACGCCCTGGACGACGGCGATGGATCTCGGGGCGGTGATGAGTGCGCCGGGGCCGCGGGTGTCGACGTGCCAGCCGAGCCCGCGGCCGCGACCGCCGACGGTGCTGCGCAGCCGCGATCCGGGCGGCCGGTGGAAGTAGCGATGCTCGCCCCCATGCGGGGTGGTGACGGTGAAGGTGTCGACCGGGTCCGGTTCGCCGGCCTGGTGCGCGAGCAGCGCCAGGACGTCGCGGCCGTGGCTGATGCCTTGGCGGGCCCACGGGATGGGGATCGGGCCGTGGGCGGCGTCGAGGTCGAGCACCAGCAGCCCGGCTGGCCCACAGGCAATCCCGACGTTGCACGACGGGTGGCGGTGCCACCAGCGGCGGATGCGGTCGGGATCGCAGGTTGCTCGCTGCTGCCAGCCGCGGATGGCAGGTCGCTTGCTGTGCGGGGCGAGGGGAAAAACCGGCCACCCGCGCGCGGCAATGTCCAACGCCGCACCCAGCAGTCCGTTGGCGCCGGCGATGAGCGTGACCGCTGTCGTGGGGGCGCTCATGGCACCAGCTCGGCGGCGATCGGGGCGGGGATGGGGTCGATGACCATGGCGGCGGCGTTGTCGGTGCCGCCGAAGTGCCGCGCGGCGAGCGTCAGCCGGGCGGCGCAGGCGCCCGGGTCGCTGAACGTGCGGACCGCGCGGACGAGAGAGGAATGCGGGACGGGTTTGTGGACGCCGTCGCTGGTCAGCAGCAACCGACGCCGCGGACCGGTGGTGGTGACGTGGCCGATGTCGGCGGGGGTGGCGGTGGCCACGGAACTCGTGACGACGTTGTCCCGCCGGGCCGCCAGCTCCTCGAGTTCTTGGGGCCGATCCCGGTAGGACTCCGCGAGGCTTTCGCGCAGGTCTTGACCTTCGGTGTGGTCGACGGTGAGCTGGGTGAGGACGTCGGTGTCGGGGTCGTATTCGTAGGCGCGGCAGTCTCCGACCCACGCGATGTCCCAGCCATCGCCGCGTTCGGGCGGCAGTGGGGTGGCGACGACCATGACGGTGTCGCCGTCGTGGAGGGTGGTGAGGGTGGCGGTGGCGGCGAGCAGGCCGGCGACGGCGCCGCGGTCGGCGGCGGCGTAGGCGGCGGTGGCTGCGGCACTGCCCGCGGCATAGGCGGCCAGCGAGTGATCGCCGATGCCGTCGGCCAGGGCCCAGCCGTGGCGCGTGCCGGTGATGGAGACATGGATGCCGGTGGCGTCGGCCTGGTGGCTGCGGCCGCCGATGCGCACGGCCGTGCCGGGTAGGTAGCTGGCGTGTTCGCCGGCGTAGCGGCGGTGGTGGCGGGCCAGAGCGCGGGCGTCGCTGTGGGATTCGGCAATCTCGGCCCAGCCACAGCGGCAGGTGGCGTGTGTCCAGGCTGGTCCGGGCGGGAGCGGGGCGTGGGGCCAGACGGGGTGGTTCGCCGAGGCGTAGGTACTGGTGCGGTGGATGTGGTCGAAGACCGGTGGAAGGTGCGGGTGCATCGGAGCGACTCCGTTCACGCATGGGACCGGGGCGGGCGCCGCGGCGCAGTGCGCGGGCCCGCCCCAGCGAGGAATCGGGTGCGGTGGTGGTCCGGGCGGCTAGTTCGCGGCCCCGGTCAACTCGCCTTCGCCCTCGGCTTCGTCGTCGGGCCGGAACGGCTGGTCCTGGCGTTTGGTGGCGTCGTCATCGGCGACGTCGGCCGCCGTGTCGGTCTCCTCGACCGTGCCCGCGGTTTCGTTCTCATCGCCCCTGGTGACGTCGTCGAGGTCCTGGAGGTGAGCCTGGGCGGGCCCGCCGTCGCCGTCGATGTCGTCGTCGGTCGCCTCGCTGTTGGAGTCCTGGCCCGGCTGGTGGCTCTGCACTTCGCTGGCTTCGTCGCCGTCGTCGTCGGGCTGTTCGTCGGTGGTGGCCGCGGTGTCGGATTCACCGAGCTGGGCGGCGATGACGTCCTGCTCGGATTCCGGGTCGATGACCTTCCGCTCGACATCGGAGGCCGGGTAGCCCCAGCTGACGATCGCGGCCATGTACGCCTGGGACGAGCCCCATGGGCTGCGCCAGGTGTTGGGGGACAGGTCGTCCTCGATCGCGCACAGGGTGAGGACCAGGTCGTAGAGGGTGGCCTTTCCCGCCGTGGGCGCCTTGGCGATCTTGGCGGTCAGGTCGGCGAGCGTGGCACCGACTGGCATGCCGAACATTTCCATTCCCAACGGGTGGTTGCGTTCGAACGCGCGCCGCAGCGCGTAGCCGCCGTGGGCCTTCTGCAGGGCGAGGAACAGCTGCGCGCCCTGCGGCGCGGTCTTGCGCCGCACCAGCCCGGTCAGCCATTCCCGGCGCGGGGTCTGCGAGGCGTCCCAGTCCTTGTTGTTCTGGATCACCCACCTGCGGATGATCCGCGCCTTCTGGCGCTCGAGTTCCGCGGCGGCCTGGGCGGCGCGGGCGGCCGCGATCTCGTCGGTCTCGCCGGCTGCGTCCGCGTCGCCGAGTGAATCGGGGTCGACGGCGTGGCCGGGCACCCCGGCGCTGGTCGTGTCGGTGGTCACGGGGGTGAAGTCCGCGCGGCCGGCCGGGGCGTAGGCGAGGGCGTGACCGTGGGCCCGGAAGTCGGCGCACCCGTAGACGGCTACCGGGATCTGGGTGCCTTGCTCGTCGTAGTGGTCGGTTTCGATCCAGGCGCCGTGCCCCGGGCAGGACGCGTGGTCCTCGGCGGTCAGCTCGGTGTGGGGCTCGTGTTCGGGGGTGGGCCGCAGCCGGTCCAGCGAGCGTGCGTCCCCGTCGTGCTGGGGCAGGCTGTCGTCGAAGATCGTGGCTCCTGCGGAGGTCAGCTCCTCGGTGAGGTCCTCGATCAGTGCGGCGAGCTGCTGCTTCTGGGCGCGTTCGGCGCGCTTGCGCTCGGCGACGACGCTGAAGTTGTTCGGATTGTCGCGCGCGATGATGAGGAGTTCCTTCGCGGTGTCGCGGTCACCGGCCTCGTCGAATTCGGCCACCACGGCCGCCTGCAGCACGTCGAGGTCGTAGCGTTCGGCGGCCTTGAGCGCCAGCTCGCTGCGGCCGGCCTGCAAGACGTTCTCGACGTAGGCTTTGCCCTTCTTGCCCAGGGCGAGCTTGCGGGCGATTCCGGTCGGGGTGAGGTTGAACGCGGTGAGCTGCTCCATGCCGCGAGCCTTGTCGCCCAGGGTGAGCCCGATGCGGACATCGTTTTCGATGAACTGGTTGACGATCCGCTCGATGGTGGCCTTGCGTTCGTCGGCCGTCGGCGGGGTTTTCATCCAGACCGGCACCGTGCAGCCGGCTTCGCGGGCGTTGAGGACGCGGCGCTGGCCTTCGGTGACCACGATGGCGCCGGTGTCGTAGTCGCGGTAGCCGTTGGCCGCGGTTATGACGCCGTGGGTCTTGAAGTTCGCCGTCGTTTCCTCGTCGGCCTCGGCGTTGTCGGTGCGCACGTTCTCCGCGAGCAGCACCGTGTGCGGGTCGACGTGCTGGACGGTGTCGACCTCGGCATCCCATCGGGCGTGCAGGGCCGCGCGCTCCTCGCCGGCCAGCTCGTCCAGCGGGGGACCCGTCACGTCGCTGGCCGACGACGTGTCGTCGGCGGCACTGTCCAGAGCGGACGACGCGAGGTGGGTGTCCGGTGTGGTGGTGGAGGTGGTCTTGTCGGTGTCGCGCTGGGTCGGCAGATCCATCGTGCTGGTCACGAAGGGCTCCTTCACACGGGCCGGCCGGTCACCGAATGAGCTTCGATGACTGGCCACGAACCCCGCAGGCCGCCAATCTCCGGGTAGTGGCGGAGAACGAGCGGAGTGCGGGTGTCCCGGTCGGGACGCACTCGTCTCAGCGGGGCCGCCGACGTCGGCGGTATGCCCGCCTCCGCCAGCACTGTCGCGGCCGTGACGGTAAAGCAGGCGGGTGCCGCCGACGCCAGGCTCCGCTAGAGTGCGCTGGCCCGACCAGAACACCCACGCCCGCTTTCCGAGCGCAGCGATACTTTTCATTCCCAGCGTCATCTTCGTTCTCTGCGTGAAGTCGTCCTATGTCACGCCGCCTTCGGCATCGGCGGAGACAGCCCACGCCTTGAATCCCGCTTGGTCCTTCGTGTCCCCGTGCAACCCCAGCGCAAACTTCAGCTCGGTCGGTCCAACGACGAAGTGGACGTCGCTGCTCGCCACGTGCGCCGCAGTCACCATCAGTTGGTCCCGGGCCACCGGTACCGCGTCTGCCAGCTCAACAGGTGAGGGCGCATCAGGGCGTGGGCGGCGGTGTCGGAAGGAGCTCGTTGCGGCAGGCGTGAAGGGCATGCTGGTGCAGGTAGTCGGTTGAGGACGCAACTTCAGAGGCGGTGTCATCGCCTGTCGGAATCCGGCCGCCTGCCGCTGGGCTCGATCAGAACGCCGGCCGAGCGCCACCGCCAAGGGGACAGGCGAAGTGTCCAACGAATTGTGGAAGAACCACATCATTCGTGCGGCTTTGTACCGAAGACGTCGCCGCTCAGATACAAGCTCTTGTCATCCGCTTGGCGTTGACGAAGGAGAGCAGAATGCAGGGTGAAGCTGATGGTTCGCAGATTTTGGCGAGTGATTCCGTGCATGCGTACCGCCGCAGGGCAGCGCTCGTGGCCTTGCTCGCTGGTTCGGCGCTCGCAGTGGATCTGGTGAGCGGTCCGGTGGCGCAGGCGCGGGACTGTCAGAGTGTGCCTCATGACGCGGTGACTGCCGGTGCTGCGGGAGCGGGTGCTCTGGTGGGCGGTCCGGTCGGCGCCATCATCGGCGCGGGAGTGGGTGCGGGATTGTCCAGGAAGCACTGGCGAACGTCGTCAAGCACGCGGCGGCGAGCCACCGCGCAGGTGCTGATGACGTGCGATCACACTCGGCTCGCGATCACTGTCCGCGATGACCGTCGCGGCCTGCGCGGCTCGCGGATTCCCCGAGTTCCGGGTATGGCATGGAAAGCGTGCGGTGATGGTGCGCGGCGTATGGCGGCGACCTGACCGTGAGCGATCGCCCCGGTGGTGGCACCCGGGTCCGGGCGACCTTCCTGACTTACACCGCCGACGGGACCGATGCTCCAGCGTGAACGTCCAGTTGCAACGAACGTGGTCCTGGCAGGGATTCGGCGCTTGCTGGAAGGAACGGAAGTCACCGCTCCTGCGAATGGCTCCCCCGATGGGGCGTCAGTCGGAAAGGGCTTTTTCCGAGACCGGTGGCGTCGCGCGCTGCCCGAACCCGCGCACCCAGCTCGCTCATCGGTCGGCCTTACCTCCCTGATGCCCGCGTCGAAAAGATGAATATCACTGACACTGATATTCATTTCACTTGACTCAGATGTGGCTGGCGGACGAGCAGGTCAGCCATAGAGCCAGGTCATCGAGGTGGCCAGGCATTCGGCGGGGGTTCCGGCGTCGGCGGCGAACAGGAGCGCCGCGCCCTGCAGGATCGTGGCAGCGTCGGCGGGGTTTCGGGTGAGAAGTTCGCTGATCACTATCCCGGCTTCGGCGCCGAGATCGGCAGGGTCGATGACGAGCGGCAGCGTCGAGGGGTTGAGGTAGTCGGGCGCGTCGGTCGGGCGGAGGTCGGTCACCGTGGTCGTCCCGGCGTGGGCTGGCGTTCGGCGGAGCGGTTGGCGGTCGGCGTGGCGGCGGCGCTGCGTCGGCACGGTGATGGTGATATCCGGGCGGGTATGGGCTGCGTCTGGGGCAGGTGCGGGACCGGGCAGCGAAGGATGCCGGCGTTGTAGGCGATAGCGACGGCATGTGCGCGGTTGCGGGCCTTCAGCTTGGCGAAGATGTTCTTCATGTGGGTGCGGATGGTTTCGGTCGAACGGAACTGTTTCGCGCCGATCTGGATGTTGTTCAGCCCGAGTGCGACGTCGTCGAGGACTTCCCGTTCGGTAGCGGTCAGCTCTGCTGATTTGGGCATGGTCGGACCTCCGGGTCGTGTGGTGAGACGAGGGGGCTGGCCGGGGCAGCGCGGCGCGTGCGCTGCCCCCGGCCAGCCCCGAACCGGGGTTCGGCGTGCCCGGGGCAGGGCGTGCCGAACTCGGGGATCCCGGTTCATTCAGGTGGCCTCGCGCGGGGTGGCGTGTGGACGACTCCGGGACATCCAGGCCCGGCGTGGTACCGGTCAAGGGCCCCGGCCGCATACGGGGGTTCGAGCTCGCGATCTGGGCCTTGACCGGTGCCGCGGGGTCTGGTCGCGTGGTCGGGGCCGCGCGCCGTCCGGCGAGGTCAGGTGTGGTCGGGAACCGTCGCACGGGTTGCGGGCGGCTTGCGATCCGCGGGTCATGTGGTGAGGGCGGCGGTGTGAATGGAGTCGTGGCCGGTTGGCTCGTCGTCGGGTAGGTCGGGGCGCAGAGCGGATGGTCGCGGTCGACCAGACCGGTGATGGTGAGGTGGACACTGCCGACGGCGCGGCGGTCGACACGGACCTCCTAGATCTGGTGGAACCGGTAGGCCGCACGCGGCGGCACGGTCCGGGGCGGCACGCGAGAGGCGGGAGGCGGCCCACCAATCGGTGGTGGTGCAGTCGATCACCCGATCGCCGGCGTCGGCGATCGCGGTGACGGCGTCGCGCGCCAGTGCCGGGCCGACGAGGTCGACCTGCTTCGTGAACGCATCGCGAGCCTCATCGATCGCGGCGAGCACGGGTGCGGCCTGCTCGAGCAGGGCCGTGGCGTCGAGATTGCCGAGTGATGCGGTCGGCGTAGGCGCGGGCGTCGGTGAACCCGCGGAGCCAGCCGGAAGCGAGGGCGTCGAGGCAGGTGATGCAGTCGTCGTGGCAGCGGTAGAGGCTTGGGCCGGGACACCGCGATCGAGATCCCGTGCCCAGTGTCCGTGCAACCGCGGGTGCGCACTCCACCAGCGGGATAGTGCTGGTGCTCACGATGGAAGTCCTCTCGTGAAGTGGAACGGAGAGTAAAGGCGGGGACCGGTCAGAGCTCAGATCGCGGCGAGGACTTTGCGCAGGACGGCGGTGGTGGCGCGGTCGTGCTTGGCCAGCTCGCCGCACATCACCCGCGTCATGTTCCGTTCGGCGCGAGTGGCGCCGCGGATGACGGCTTCGTGGTGTAGGTGGGTGTTGACCGCCTGTACGACGCCCCAGCCGGTGTTCTTCCACGGGCTGACCCGGCTGTCGCTGGTCCACAGCCGGGTCAGCGCGGAGCGCTTGGTGGCGGCGTTGGTGCGTGCCCGGCCCGGCTCGGCGGGGATCGGGGTGTGGGCGTCGAGGAACGCTTTCCAGGCCTGGTCGGTGACGGTGGTCTGGCACAGCTTCTTGACCTCGGCGGCGAAGTCGTCGGCGACCGTGTGCACGATCTGCAGCGCCTCACGAGCCGAAAGCAGCTGCAGGGCACTGTTGCGCTTGTGGACGACAGCGTGGTCCTGGCCGTCTTCGCGCAGTCCGGCGGCCATCGTGTTGTCGCAGACGATGTTGGTGACGACTCGCTTGTAGCGGGTTTTCAGGCTGGCGTCGTGGCTGGAGCAGGCGAGCAGGTTGGGTCGGAATTCCACGCCTTCGGGGGTGACGATGTTGTCGGGGATCTCGACGCTGACCCAGGCTTGCTTGCGGTTGCGCAACAGTCCGGCGGAGCCGATGGTGAGGCCGTCGTCGAGCAGGGTGGCGACGTTGTCCAGCAGCCAGGTCCCGTACTGGTGGATGCCGTACTCGTCGGTGTGGATGGCGAGAAGATCGCCGGTGTCGGAGGTGGTGACGCCCAGGTGGTGCTCGGCCAGGCGAAGCCCGAATCGGTCTTCGACGAAGACCCGGGCGGGTTCGGCGGTCCAGCCAAAGAGGCGTCGTTTGACGTCGCCGATGGGGATGGGGCCGGGGTAGTGGTTGGGTTCGGTGGTCTGGTCTTCGGCGCGGTAGTGCCAGGCGTGGCCGCGTTTGTCGGTGAATCCGATGAGGACGTGGGTGTTGAGCCACTTGCTGGTTTCCTTGGACACGACGATCGCCCTTCCGGTGTGGCGCTGGGCGAGCCTGGTGCCCTGGGGGCACGGGCTCGCGGGTGGACGGCCACGGCTCACCAGGCTGAGCGCCGGCGGCGCACGAGCACGTGCTGCGGGACGATGTCGTGGTGTGCTGGTGGCTGTGCGCCGCCGGCGCGGGCCTGGTTCTCTGGGCCCGGTCGCGTCGCGACGGCCGAGCGCCTGGTTCGGCGTGATAGGAGCGCAACGTTTCTGTCAATGCCGCTGCGTCAGCTTGCTGCGAGGAGGGAACGCTCGCGCTGACGACCTCAAGCCGGTGGTCGTTCTGCGACGACACCGTCGGCGCAGGCGGGTAACCGATGGTAGTGGGAGACGACGGCACTGGGGGCCGGCACCAGTTCTTCGGCGAGGCTCGCGATCGTGAACGGGATCTGGGCACAGCGGCCGCGTGTGCAAGATTGCTGCGGCAAAAGGACGCTTCCTCTGCTCCTTCTGCTTGTTGGATAAGGAAATTTCGCTGAACCGCAGGTGTGAGCACACGCGGATCTTGATCACTCTAATGGAGGCTGGCTTGCTCCTGGGTGAAGTCGCTATACAGGAAGCGGGGAAGGTTCGAGTCGATGCGGCGCGACGAGGGGGCGTGACAGGCTTTGTCGCATCCGTTAGTGGCAATCTATGACGGCCTCCGCTTGGTGTGCGTGTCGCGATTCTGAGCTTAGATCCGAGTGGATCTTCTCTCTTCTTCGAAGAGTTATTGCCGGCTCATTTGTTGGTTGGCATAAATCTATGTGGGGAGACAATGAGAAAAACGGTATTGATAGCCGTCGTGTCACTTTTCAGCATGGTTGTCAGTGGGGTGCTTGTCCCTGTTGGTGCCTCTGCGGACCCGCTGGGGCCGTACTTCTACGGCAACACTGTGACGGACGGCCGATCCGTGAACTCCGACGTCACGGCCCGGCAGTTGACGGCCGTTCCGTGTGCGAGCGCGCCGGACGCCGAGTGGCAACTGTCGCGATTCACGAGTTGCTGGCACGCAGGTCTCACTTACACCGCCTATGACGCGAAAACGCATGCGCCCGTCGGTGGCGCGCGCTTCACAGTCGCTCAGTACACCGAGCTTGCTCCGAACAAGACGGACTGGACCGAGCGCGCGGAGTTGACGTTTGTGGACAAGTCCGCCTGGGGGGTGGCGGTCGGGAAATTCATGTGGGCCAACTGGTCGGCTTCGTGCGACTCCGCGTGCTCGACGACCACCTCTGCTCCGTTCCCCGCGAACACTCCAATTACGCCGGGCAGTACTCGCTCGGGATCGATCGCCTTCACGAATTCGCAGGCCAAGGGCTCTGCGGACTCCTTCCGGACGTCCTACACGCTGCAGCTCGTCCTGACCGGCTCGCTCGGTGACGCGCCCGTCCAGTACAGCGCGCCGCCACTGCGGTGTGACAACCAGGTCGGCAACACGGCCGGCTGTGTGGTCAGCGTGTTCACGCCCACGTTCAACGTTGACCGGATCGAGTTCCCAGCTGCCGCCGTGGGGGTGCAGTGGGCTCAGGACAACCTGCCGAGTCATCCAGGCAAGCGTGGCGCCGGCGAGCCACTGCACCGGCAGGCGAACCTCACCATCCAGCGCGCCAACCGGACCCGCATCTGTGGGCAGAACTGGGCACCGGACAGTACTGTTCCCAACGACAGCTGCGATGAGTTCCCCTTTGCGGCCACCCGGGAAGGTGGCAGCATGGACGGAATCGACTGTGCGGAGATCATCCCACACGCGAACGGCGCGGTGACGGTGTTCAAACCGGCCGGCAACAGCACCTGCGCTCGAGCGCACGTCCCGCTTCCGCAGAACACCGATGTCGGCGGCGACCTCGGCCAGTTCGTCCAGGACCAGCGTGTCGTCGATGGTGACGCCTACTGGGTCACCACCCGATAGCAAGTCGTTTGTTGCTGGGGCGCCTGCGCTGCACGCGGGCGACTCAGCAACACGGCAGCGTCGCGTTCGCAGTTCCGATAGGCTTGCGTCGTGGCTGACGTTGATGACGATTTCGCTTGGGCTCTCGATCCGGCGGTGGTGATGTTCTGCGTCACCTGTGTGCGAGGGATGACTGATGTCCAGTTGCTACACGCGGCCGGCGCAGATTCTTCGGGCGCTGTTCACGGCGATGCTGCAACTGTTGATTCGCTCGGCATCGATCGCGATGCACTAGGCGTGCGTGTTGCTACCATGGATGGTTGGGCAATTCTCATCGAATTTCGCTCGCTCAAGGGGGCTGACGCGCAATGGGCGACGTCCTTGTCGCGTGATAACGGCGAGGCGGTTGCGATCTTTCAGACTGGCTCCGGAATGGGCGGGTTCAGCTTCAGTCTCGACGGAGAGCTGGTCACAGCGTTCGAACCTGCGATACCTGGGATCCGAACCGGCTCCGCGCCAGACCGACTGGTGGACGACATGCGTGCCGTCTCGCTCCTGCCGGAAGGCTCGGACACCGGCGTCGATCCGGCGATCGCGACCTTGCACCTCGTGCATCGCCTGACCGGAATACGGCTTACCGAAGAACTCGTACGTGCCGCGAGTTGGCCATCGGGGTTTCTGCCGCGCCGCCGCAGGCGTCAGCCAGCCTGATTCGAGACGCTCATAGGTCTTCCATCAGTGACAGACCAAGTGAGAAAAGTACCCGCTCTGGCCTGCCGAAACATCGCTGCACGCAACGATGTCCGGGCCGCCGCGGCCGAGCCGGTGTCGGGCGCGGGACTACCGACGGGTTGCACCGACTTGGCCGGCGAGCAGGTCGAGTTCGTACTCGACGACCTCGGGGCTGGCGTGCTGTTGGAACAGCACGCCGATGGCAGCGGCGCCCGGCGCGCCGTGAGCGTGGGCGAGCGCGCAGGTGGTGAGGGGCCGGTCGCCGCGGCGCACGGCACTGGCTGTAATCAGGGTGGCCAGCCGCGCGCGCGTCCCGTGGTCGGTGGTGCCGCGGTAGAGGGCCATCCACAGCTGCTCGACCCGCTGCGGGTCGTGCTCGGCCGGTGGCAGGAGCATCGGGCCGTAGACGGTGTTGTCGGCCAGCGCGGTCATGGCGGCGAATGCCGCGACGTCGTCGATGAATTCCCCGCGACTGGCCTGGGTGGTGGCGTGGGTGACGATCCGGTTCGCCTCGTCGCCGCGCCGTACGATCAGCGGCACGACTCGGCGGGTGAACCGGCCGATGCTGGCCGGCAGGGTCTCGCCGGGCTGGGCGAAGGGCTGACCCCAGGTCGGGGTCGGGGCGTCCCCGCGGAGGCGGAGCGGCTTGGCGAAGTCGAGGTCGGCACGTGGCGGGATGACGGTGCCGAGGTGGGTGGGACGGCGGTAGTCGCGCCACGGAGCTCCGGGTCGGGTGTGAGGGGCCCAGTAGCGGCCGAGGATGGTGTGCCCTGCGGGGCGCAGCTCGGCCTCGAGCGCGGCGATCGCGGCACGGAGCGGAAGCCATTGTTGGGCGTGCTCCTCGGCGATCACGACGACGACCAGGTCGGTGTCGCGCTCGGCCGGTACGGCGGCTTGCACGTGCTCGGCGATCTCGCGGGTGCTCAGGCCGCGTATGCGGGTTACGGGGAACGCTGCGCCGGCCGGTGCGGTGAGGCGCCCGCGGCTGGTGGTGCGAGTACGGGCCGGCAGCGCGATGACGTGGAGGGTGTCGGCGCAGGTGTCGGGCAGGGATCCGATCAATTCACCTGGGGTCAGGTATGTGGTCACGGTCGGTACTCCTGGGGATCGGCCTCGCCGGCCGTGTGGGGCCTGGGGAGGCGGTGGCGGCCCACGCAGGTGTGAGCCGCCACCGCCCGAGCGCGCGTCCCGGCGGCGGCCATGACACTTCCCGGCGTCAGCAGGTCTGCATCAGGTCCGGGTCGCCGCCGGAGCGTGCGCTAGCGTCGGCCGGCCTCATCTGCAGGGACGGTCGTCTCCGGTTCCGTGTCGGGGTCGTCGCGTTCCTCGATGACGGCGATAACGTCGTCGATGGAGGTGACCAGGCGTGCGGTGCCGTCCTGGATCAGCCGGTGACATCCTGCTGATGCCGCCGAGGAGATGGGACCCGGCACGGCGAGGACGGGCCGGCCGAGCTTGGCGGCCAGGCGCGCGGTGTTGCGGGCGCCGCTGCGCCGCGCGGCCTCGACCACCAGGGTGGCTGCGGTGAGGGCGGCGATGAGCCGGTTGCGGGCGAGGAAGCTTCTCTGCACTAAGCAACGCGACACGCCGCGTCGAGCGGCCGTTTGTGGGCATCATGGCGGAGTTGGTCAAGTGTCAGAAAGTAAG
>NZ_JBSFNC010000172.1:0-17466 GCF_053586895.1 Amycolatopsis sp. NPDC003731
GCCTCCAGGTCGTAGCCCACGAACAGCGGGATCGCCGCCAGCCCGGCCATCGCCATCTCGAGGTTGGCCTTGACCATCCCGGCCAGCTTGTTCGTCTTGCCGTCCAGCGACAGCGAAACGCCCTCGATCTTCTCGTAGTGCGCCAGCTCGACCGCGTACAACCGCACCATCTCCACGGCCAGCCCCGCCGTGCCCGCGATGCCGACCGCCGAATACTCGTCGGTGACGTGCACCTTCTCGATGTCGCGGCTCGCGATCAGGTTCCCCGACGTCGCCCGCCGGTCACCCGCGATCAGCACCCCGCCGGCGAAGGTGCACGCGACGATCGTCGTCCCGTGCGGCACGCCCAGCTCGGCCGCGCCCGGCGTCACCCGCCGCTCGGGCAGCAGCTCCGGCGCCTGCACGCGCAGGAAGTCCGAAAACGACGACGTCGCCGAAGAGAAGTACGGCGCAGGCAGCGCGGGACCCGAGATGCCCCTGGTGTTGTCCATACGTGCTCAAAAATCCCATCTGTGCGGGCCGGAGCCCCGCGCGGGCACGGACGCCGCGCGGAGCCCCGGCCGCCGGCTGAACGGTCGGCAAGGGCGCAGTGCCCTCGACAGCGGCTATTCGCCGCCCTTCTGCACGTAGGCCCGGACGAAGTCCTCGGCGTTCTCCTCGAGCACGTCGTCGATCTCGTCGAGGATCGTGTCGACGTCCTCGCCGAGCTTCTCGCGCCGCTCCTGACCCGCCGCGCCGGTGTCGTCGAACTCCTCGTCGGAGTCACCACCGCCGTGCTTTTCGATCTTTTCCTGGGCCATCTCGCCTCCCGGTGTGGCTGATGTTTCCTAGCCTACCCAGCGGCCCCGACATTCGGGGTCACGCCGCGATCGCTGGTGCGTCCCGCCTAGTCCGAACCGGTGAGCGCCTCCACGAGCTCCTCCGCCGTCGCCGCGTTGTCCAGCAGCTTGCCGACGTGCGCCTTCGTCCCCCGCAGCGGCTCCAGGGTCGGGATCCGCACCAGCGACTCCTTGCCCACGTCGAAGATGACCGAATCCCACGAAGCCGCCGCGATCGACGTCGCGTACTTCTCCAGCGCCCGGCCGCGGAAGTAGGCGCGGGTGTCCGACGGCGGCGTCGTCACCGCGGCCAGCACCTCCTCCTCGGTGACCAGGCGCTTCATCGACCCGCGGGTGACGAGCCGGTTGTACAGGCCCTTCGCCAGCCGCACGTCCGAATACTGCAGGTCGACCAGCCGCAGCCGGGGCGCGCCCCAGGCCAGCTGGTCGCGCTGCCGGTAGCCCTCGAGCAGCCGCAGCTTGGCCGGCCAGTCCAGCCGGTCCGCGCACTCCTGCGGGTCGCGGGCCAGCGCGTCCAAGATCTCGCCCCAGACCCGCAGGACCTCCTTCGACGCCTGGTCGGCGCCGGTCCGCTCGAGGTTCTGCGACGCGATCTCGTGGTAGGCGAACTGCAGGTCCAGCCCGGTGTACTTCTTGCCGTTCGCCAGCGCGACCTGCGTCTTCAGCGTCGGGTCGTGGCTGATCTGGTGGACGGCCTTGACCGGTTCGTCCAGCTTCAGGTCGTCGAACCGGATACCGGACTCGATCAGGTCCAGCACCAGCGCCGTCGTCCCGACCTTGAGGTACGTCGAGTACTCCGACATGTTCGCGTCGCCGATGATGACGTGCAGCCGCCGGTACTTGTCCGCGTCCGCGTGCGGCTCGTCGCGGGTGTTGATGATCCCGCGCTTGAGCGTGGTCTCCAGGCCGACCTCGACCTCGATGTAGTCCGCACGCTGGGAGAGCTGGAACCCGGCCTCTTCACTCTGCTGGCCGATCCCGAGCCGGCCCGAGCCGGTGACCACCTGCCGCGAGACGAAGAACGGCGTCAGCCCGGCGATCACCGCGGTGAACGGCGTCGACCGCGCCATCAGGTAGTTCTCGTGCGTGCCGTAGCTCGCGCCCTTGCCGTCGACGTTGTTCTTGTACAGCTGCAGCTGCGGCTGGCCCGGCACGGAAGCGGCCTTCATCGCCGCCTCCTCCATCACCCGCTCGCCCGCCTTGTCCCAGATGACCGCGTCACGCGCGTTCGTCACCTCGGGCGCCGAGTACTCCGGGTGCGCGTGGTCGACGTACAGCCGTGCCCCGTTGGTCAGGATGACGTTCGCCGCGCCCAGGTCCTCGACGTCCGGGTCGTGCCCCGGGCCGCCCGGGCCGGTCAGGTCGAACCCGCGCGCGTCCCGCAGCGGGCTCTCCACCTCGTAGTCCCACCGCGCCCGGCGGGCGCGCGGGATGTCGGCCGCCGCCGCGTACGCCAGCACGACCTGGGTGGAGGTGAGTACCGGGTTCGCCGTCGCGTCGCCCGGCACGGAGATGCCGTACTCGACTTCGGTTCCCATGATCCGCCGCATGTCCCCACCCTACGGGGTCGTCCTAGTGGAACGATGCACCCATGCCAGGCAGTGACGAACTCGTTGCCCTCTATGACCAGGCCGGTGCGGTGGTCGGCCGCACCACCCGCGCCGCCGTCCGCGCCGGCGCGTTGTGGCACGCCGCGGGCGTCGTGCTGGTCCGTTCGGGTGACGGAGCCGCGGTCTACGTGCACCTGCGCACTCCCGGTAAGGACGTGTTCCCCTCGACCTGGGACTGCTGGGCCGGTGGGGTGGTGGCCGCGGGCGAGACCCCGGCCGAATGCGCCCGCCGCGAACTCGCCGAAGAACTCGGCGTCCAGGGAGTGGAACCCGTTCCCCTGTTCACCAAGGTCTACGACGACGGCCGCAACCGCTGCCACAACTTCGCCTTCGAGGTCCGCTGGGACGGCCTGATCCGCCATCAGGCCGAAGAGATCGTCGAAGGCCGCTGGATCAGCCTGGACGAGCTGCGGGCCTGGGTCGACGACCCGGCCCCCGAGCTGCCCTTCATCCCCGACGGCCGCGAAGGCGTCCAGGAATGGTTCCGCCGTTACGGCTGAGCCGCGAGCTTCGCCGTCATCGCCGGCAGCAAGCGCTTCGCCGCGTCCACCGCCCGGGCCTCCGTGCTCGCCGAGACGGTCAGCCCGGACACGAGCCTGCCCTTCGCCAGCAACACCGTGCAGGTCTTGCCCTCGCACCACGCCCGCTGGACCTCGACCCCGGACTGGGCGGGCACGGTGACCTCACGGCCCGCGCACTCGGCGCTCGCCACGGCCTGGGCCGCCGCCGGCTCCGGATACGCGGCCACGCGGTGGCTCAGCACCGAGCCGCTGGGATAGCGCCAGGACGCCGTCCGGCTGGTGGCCGACACCGCCGCCGTCAGGCACCCCGAAGCTTCACCGGACCCTGGCTGCACGCCTTCTTCCTCGACGTCGGCGTCGGTCAGCAGCGCCCGCTCCGCGAGCGGGCCGAGGTTGGGGGCCGGCGGTTTCACCGGCGCGGCCTGTGCCTGGCTCACCCGCGCCTCCACGGGGGCCGGGGCCGGCGCCGACGTGGTCACCGGATCGTCGTAGTACGTCTCGAGGTTGTTCGGATCCGGCCCTTCGCAGCCCGTGAGGCCGACCAACGCGACCGCGGCCAACGCGATCGCCTGCCGATGACGCACCTGATCCGGCCTCCCAACGTGCTCCTGTGCCTGCGAAGGGTAGTGCAGCGGCTCACCGCCACGCCAAGGAGGACCGGTGTCGCCAGTACTGCTCCGGATTCTCCGCCAGGCCCGCGAGGACGGCCTCCTCTTCCGTGCTCAGCGAAAGCGTGGCGCCCCGCAGGTTCGCCGCCAGCTGCGCCGGGCTCGCCGGGCCGAGGACCGCCCGGTCCACCCAGGCGTTGGCCAGCACCGCGGCCACCGCGACCGCGTCCGGCCCGGTCCCGTGCGCGGCCGCGAGCTCGCGGACCCCGGCCGGAGCTTCGACCGCCAGCCTGCCGTTGGCCAGGGTTTCCTTGACCAGCACCCGCTTCCCGGCCGCGTGCGCCGCGGCCAGGGCCGGGCCCGCGGACGGTTCCAGGACGTTCCACGTCGACTGCACCGCCGAAAACACCGGGCGTCCGGCCACTTCCAGCGCGAACGCCCGCTCGATCGCGGCCGCCTGGGCCGGCCCGGACGTGGAAAACCCGACCGCGACCCCGTTCGCGGACAGCTCCGCGAGCGCTTCGAGCAACGGCTCGTCGGTGAACAGCGGACTGTCCACAGTGAGCGAATGCACCTGGTAGAGCCCGACCCGATCGCCCAGCAGCGCCAGGGTTTCCGCCCACTGCGCCGCGAACCGAGCCGCCGAATGTTCCTTCACCTCGTGCACGTCGGCGTCGAGCCGCCACTCGCCCACGTAGGCGTAGCCCCACTTGCTGGAGACCTCGATCCCCGCGTGCCCGCGCTCGGCGAGCCAGCCGGCCAGGAACTCCTCGGACCGCCCGTAGGAGCGCGCGACGTCGACGTGCCGGATACCCGCGGCGTAGGCGTCGTCGAGCACCGCGAACGTCGCCGCGCGCATCGAAGCGACGTCCCGCACCGCCGGCAGCGCCCCTTCGCTGCCCAGGTTGATGTACGCGGGACGGCCCAGCGCCGCCAGTCCGAGGGCGATGCGCGTACTCATGCGGTCTGCTTGTGCCGCAGGATGGCGAGCCACTGCCCCGCGGTCTGCGCTTGGCGGTGCAGCTTCTCGAGGCGCGCGGCGGGGGCCCGGACGTAGCCCTTGCCGAAGACGGGCGCGATCTGGCGGAGGCTGGCGCCGCCTTCGCGGGCCGCGAGCAGCAGCCAGTCCGAGGCGTCGGCGCAGGCCGCGGACGCCCGGCGCAGTTCGCCGAGCATGTCGATGAGTTCCTGGGCACTCACCTCCCCCGCTTCGACGGCGGCCGCCGTCGTCTCCAGCCAGGCCAGGACGTCGGCTTCGGTGATGGGTGCGCGAGGCCGGGATTCTTCGGTCACGCCCGTGAGTATAGGTCGTTATACGCGCGGCGGCGGGGAGTACACGCCGGGGGCGGTTATGCTGATCTCGAGGCCCATGACTGCGCACACCGAACCCGAAGCCAATGTCGAGCAGCTGCTCGACGTGTTCAAGGCGCTCGCGAACCCGGTGCGGTTGCAGGTGCTGCGGTGGCTGCGGGAGCCGGTGCGGCACTTCGCGGTGGAGCGGGCCATCGCCGATCCGGTCGAGGTCGGCGTGTGCGTGACGCACATCCAGGAGAAGACCGGGCTCGCGCAGTCGACCGTCTCGGCGTACATGGCCGAGCTGCAGCGTGCCGGGCTGGTGCGGGCGACGCGCGTCGGCAAGTGGACGCACTACAAGCGGGACGAAGCCCGGATCGCCGAGCTCGTCGCCACTCTCGGCGACATCCTCTGACCTGCTCCTCCCCCGGTTCGCCGGCCCGGCCGTTGCTTCATATCGAAAATCTGCGATACTTCGATTTATGGGTATGATCGAGAACATGCGGCTCGGCCGCTACGGGATCTGGACGTTCGACTTCGAGGACCAGCCGGCCGGCCTGATCCGGGATTCGGTGCGGGAGCTGGAAGAACTCGGCTGGCCGGCGATCTGGATCCCGGAAAGCCAGGGCCGGGAGGCCCTCACGCACGCCGGGTTCCTCCTCGCCGCCACCGAACGCCTCACCGTCGTCAACGGCATCGCGCAGATCTGGTCCCGCGAGGCGCAGTGGACCCGCGGCGCGGCCCTGCTGCTGGCCGATGCCTACCCCGACCGCCACCTGCTGGGCCTGGGTTTCGGCGCCGGAAAGCCCGGCGCGAAGCCGCTTCGGGCGATGAACGACTACCTCGACGCCCTGGACGTCGACCCAAAGGTCAACCCCGCCCCGCGCGCGCCGATGCGCCGGATCCTCGCCGCGTACGGCCCGAAGATGCTGGAGCTGGCCCGCGACCGCTCGGCGGGCGCGCACACCTACCACGTCACCCCGGAACACACGGCACAGGCGCGCGAGATCCTCGGCGCGGAACCGTTCCTCGGTGTCGAGCACGCGGTGCTGTTCGAGACGGACGCGGCCAAGGCGCGCGAGATCGCCCGCAAGCACCTGCACCCGTACCTCACCACGCCGTACAACATCGCGAAGTTCCTCCGGCTCGGCTACACCGGACAAGACATCGACGGCGGCAGCGACCGGCTCGTCGACGACCTCGTGTTCTGGGGCGACCTCGAGACCATCACCGCGAAGCTGCAGCAGCACCTCGACGCGGGCGCCGACCACGTCGGCGTCCAGGTCATCGGCGTCGAACCGGGCACTTCGGCCATGCCCCACTGGCGGCGGCTGACCGAGGCGCTGCTACCCGCGTAGCCCGAACCGCGCGGTGCAGTGCCACACGCGCTTGAGCACCTGGGGATCGTGCCGGCCGGCGCGGACGGCGTCGCCGATGACGCGGGCGTCCAGCCACCCGTCTTCGGCGATGTCTTCGCCGGCCCGCACGACGTCCGCGCCGCGGTAGTCCGCGTGCTCGGCGAGCGTCGTCACGGCGAGCCGGAACCCGTGGTGCCAGCGGGTGGGGAACGGAAACTCCGCGGCCGCGGCTTCGACGTCGGTGCCGCGGAACGACGGGTCGAGCACCAGGGCCGCGACGTCGTCCGGCAGCCGGAGCGGGCCGTGGACGTGGGCTTCGATGTAGTCGTCGAGTTCGTCGGGGGTGTCCGCTTCGACGAGCGGGAGCAGCGGGAAGCGGGCGCGGGTGCCGAAGTGCACCGGCTCGTGGAAGCTGTCCGGGTAGCAGAACGTCGTCCGGTCCAGCACTTCGCGCTCGAGCCGGAAGTGCGCCGACCCGAACCGGACCGAGCCGCCCGCCGGACGGCGGCGGTGGTCGAGCGAGCCGTACTTCGGACGCTCCGACGGCGGCAGCCCGTCGTAGACACCGCCGAACATCCGGTGTTCCCAGTGCCACCGGGCCCCGCCGGGGTGCGCGGTCAGGCCGCCGTTGCTCGTCCCGGTCTCGAACTGCGAGCGGTAGACCCCGTCGGCCAGCCAGTGCCGCAGCAGCGGCACCTCCCCCACCAGCCGGTCCGGGTGGAAGTGGATCGTGACGTCGAGCCCCTCCGGCAGCGGCGGCCCGCCGGCGCGGGTTTCCACATACTCGACCGCTGCCTGCCATTCCTGCCCCATGGTATAGGCCGTTATACACAATGCGGCGTCGGAAAACCACTGGCTTCGCGGTGGGTCCGGCGGTTTGACTGCGGCCATGCGACGGGCGGAGTTCGGGGTCACGGTGCGGTTCGCGCTGCTGGCGATCGTGTGGGGTGCGAGTTTCCTGTTCATCAAGGTGGGCCTCGGTGGGCTCTCGCCCGGTCAGGTCGCGCTCGCCCGCGTCGCGCTGGGCGCCTCGGCGCTGGGCGGGATCCTGCTGGTGCGCCGGCGGCCGCTGCCCCGTGATCCGGTGCTGTGGGGGCACCTCGCGGCCGTGTCGGTGTTGCTGTGCGTGGTGCCGTTCCTGCTGTTTTCGTGGGCGGAGCAGTACATTTCGTCGGGTTTGGCCAGCATCTTCAACGCGACGACGCCGCTGATCACGATGCTGCTGGCCGCCGCGGCGCTGCCCGAGGAGCGGTTCACTCCGCCGCGGGTGCTCGGCCTGTTGCTGGGCTTCCTGGGCGTGCTCACGATCGTCGGCGTGTGGCACGGCATCGACGTGTCCCACCAGCTGACCGCCCAGCTCGCGTGCCTCGGCGCAACGACGTGCTACGGCGCGTGTTTCGTGTACCTGCGCCGGTTCGTCTCACCTCGTGGGACGGACCCGGTGGTCGTCGCGTTCGGGCAGACGGCGTCGGCGACGGTGATCCTGGGCCTGCTGACCCCGGCGATCGCGGCGACACCGATGCACCTGAGCCTGCCGGTGGTGGCGAGCATGATCGCGCTCGGCGTGTTCGGCACGGGCATCGCCTACGCCTGGAACACCCGGATCATCGCGGCCTGGGGCGCGGCCAACGCCTCCGCGGTGACGTACCTGACGCCGGTGGTGGGCGTGCTGCTCGGGGTGCTCGTGCTGGGTGAGCCGGTGAGCTGGAACCAGCCGGCCGGGGCGCTGCTCGTGGTGCTGGGGATCCTCGCGGCCCACGGGCGGCTCCGGCTGCGCAAGGGCGAGCCCGAGCTCATCCGCCGTTAGACACGCCGATGGGGCGGCCGCCGAAGCGAGCCGCCCCACCGAGCGCCGGAACTACAGGTACTGACCGGTGTTCGTGGCGGTGTCGATCGCCCGCCCCGAGTCCTGGTTCTTGCCGGTGACGAGCGTGCGGATGTAGACGATCCGCTCGCCCTTCTTGCCGGAGATCCGGGCCCAGTCGTCCGGGTTGGTGGTGTTCGGGAGGTCCTCGTTCTCCGCGAACTCGTCGACGATCGCGTCGAGCAGGTGCTGCACGCGCAGACCCGGCTGCTTCGTCTCCAGCACCGACTTGATCGCCGACTTCTTCGCCCGGTCCACGATGTTCTGGATCATCGCGCCCGAGTTGAAGTCGCGGAAGTACAGGACTTCCTTGTCCCCGTTGGCGTAGGTCACCTCGAGGAACCGGTTCTCGTCGCTCTCCTCGTACATCCGCTCGACCGTGTGCTGGATCATCGCGTCGAACGTCGCCTTGGCGTCGCCGCCGAACTCGGCGAGGTCGTCCGCGTGGATCGGCAGGCCTTCGGCCAGGTACTTGGAGAAGATGTCCTTCGCGCCTTCGGCGTCCGGACGCTCGATCTTGATCTTGACGTCGAGCCGGCCCGGCCGCAGGATCGCCGGGTCGATCATGTCCTCGCGGTTGGAGGCGCCGATGACGATGACGTTCTCCAGGCCTTCGACACCGTCGATCTCCGACAGCAGCTGCGGCACGATCGTGGTCTCCACGTCGGACGACACGCCCGAACCACGGGTCCGGAAGATCGAGTCCATCTCGTCGAAGAACACGATCACCGGGGTGCCCTCGGAGGCCTTCTCCCGCGCCCGCTGGAAGATCAGGCGGATGTGCCGCTCGGTCTCCCCGACGAACTTGTTCAGCAGCTCGGGACCCTTGATGTTCAGGAAGTAGGACTTCCCGTCCGCCGCGTCGCCCCGCGCTTCGGCCACCTTCTTGGCCAGCGAGTTCGCCACCGCCTTGGCGATGAGCGTCTTGCCGCAGCCCGGCGGGCCGTAGAGCAGGACGCCCTTGGGCGGCCGCAGCTGGTACTCCTGGTACAGGTCGGCGTGCAGGAACGGCAGCTCGACCGCGTCCCTGATCTGCTCGATCTGCCGGGTGAGGCCACCGATGTCCTCGTAGCGGACGTCGGGCACCTCCTCCAGCACCAGGTCCTCGACCTCCGCCTTCGGCACGCGCTCGTACGCGTAGCCGGCCTTGGAGTCGACCAGCAGCGAGTCGCCCGGCTTGAGCGGCTGCTCGGCCAGCAGGTCGGAGAGCAGGACCACCCGCTCTTCGTCCGCGTGCCCGACCACCAGGGCGCGGGGGCTGCCGCCCTCGACGTCCGGGGCGAGCACCTCACGCAGCGCGCACACCTCACCGGTGCGTTCGAACCCGCCGCCCTCGACCACGGTGAGCGCCTCGTTGAGCCGCAGCGCCTGGCCGCGGCGCAGGGACGAGATCTCGACCGCGGGCGAAACCGACACCCGCATCTTCCGGCCGGCCGTGAAGACGTCCACCGTGTTGTCCTCGTAGGCCTCGACGAAGACGCCGTAGCCGGAGGGTGGCTGGGCCAGCCTGTCGACCTCTTCACGGAGAGCGAGGAGCTGTCCTCGCGCTTCGCGCAGGGTTTCGACCAGTTTGGTGTTGCGTTCGGTGAGCTGGCTCACCCTTTCCGAGGCCTCGGCGAGCCGCTGTTCGAGAACCCGGTTCTGCCGTGGCGAGTCCGTCAGTTTGCGGCGCAGCAGCGCCACTTCTTCCTCGAGAAAACGGATCTGCCGAGCCTGCTCGTCCGCCGTCGTCCCAGCTCCGGATGTTGCTGAAGGGTCGGCCTCCTCGCGCCGACCTCCGGGAAGGTCATGATGCATCGGGCACCTCCTCGGAGTGCTTTTCATTCCACGGTACCGGCGATCACCGACAAGAAAAGGCCTTTCCGGATCACAAGATCGGCGCGTCGCGGTTTGCCGGCCCCCTCCAGCACGGACATTCCCGCAGCGCAAGCGGCCATTTCGGTGCCGTGGCGCCGGTGTGTCGCGGGTCCGTCCGGGCCGGGACGAAGCAAGCAGGCTCGAAGTACCCCGCCCGTGACGCCGCCAACCCTCCCCCGGGATCCGGGCAATTCCGGCCAGTTCCGCCCTAACCGCGCGGCGGCCCGGCCCGGTGGCTAGCATCGGGCGACGCTGTACCGGCCCGGACGGCCGGGCGCCACCGAAGGAACGCTAGGGGGCACCACTCATGACCTACCCGCCGCAGCAACCGGGCGGCTACGGCCAGCAGCCCGGCGGCTACGGGCAGCAGCCCGGGCCGTACGGCCAGCCCCAGCAGGGCGGTTACCCCCAGAGCGGCCCCCAGCCCCAGCCCGGTTACGGCGGGACCCAGCAGTTCGGCCAACCCGGCCCGTACGACGGCACGCAGCAGTACGGGCAGCCCGGCGGGTACGACAGCACGCAGCAGTACGGCCAGGGCGGGTACGACAGCACCCAGCAGTACGGGCAGGGCGGTTACCCGCCCCAGACGGGCCCTCAGCCCCAGCAGGGCCACCCCCAGTACGGCCAGCAGGACCAGTGGGGCCAGCCGCCCCAGTCCTTCGGCGGTTACGACTCCTACGGCGGCTTCGGCGAAGCGCCCCCGCCCCCGAAGAAGAAGACCGGCCTGATCGTCGGCATCGCGGTGGCCGCGGTGGTGCTCGTCGGCGGCGGCGTGACCGCGGTGGTCCTGATGAACCGCGACGACGAGCAGACCGCCGCACCGCCCGCGAGCAGCAGCTCGGCGGCGCCGACCGCGCCCTCGACGGCGCCGAAGGCGTCCACCCCGAAGCCCAAGAGCACGTCGCCGACCAGCCCGACGTCGAAGAGCAAGCCCGCGGGCGGCCCCGCCCCCGGCGGCAAGGCCAGCGCCCAGGAGCTGTTCGACTCGACCATCTCGGCCTACAACGCCAGCGACGAGGACGCGCTCGGCGACACCATCTGCCGCAGCGTCTACGAGGGCACCACGGGCGACATCCCGAAGGTCACGGTGAAGCTGACCGGCACGCCGGAGGAGACCGGCGACAAGGCCACCGTCCGCTACTCCGCCACCGACGGCAGCAAGACCAAGGTCGGCACGATGTCCGCGCAGAAGGAATCCGGGCTCTGGTGCCTGTCCAACGTCCGGGCGGACGGCTCGTGAGCACCCGGCGGCGGTGAACCGCCCGCTCGCCGCCGGGCTGGTCCTGCTCGGCGTGGCCGGCGCGGGCGTGGTGCTGGGGCTGCTGCTGGTCGCCCCGGCCGGCTCCCCGCCCCCGGCCCCGGCGACGCCGTCACCCCCGGCCCGCCCGACGCTGTCCCCGGCCCCGGACGAGGCCGACACGGCCGCGGTGGCCGTGCTGGCCCAGGCGATCGTGGACGCGATCGCCCGCCACGACTCGGCGGCGTTCGGGAAGCTCACCTGCCGCCCGCAGACCGCGGAGGCCCTGGCCGGCCTCCAGCGGATGTGGGACGCGGCCGGTCCGGTCACGGTGAAGCTGCTGGCACCCCCCGAGCTGCGCGGCGAGTCGGCGACGGCGAAGGTGCACGTCGAAGCCGCGGGCGGGATCAAGGACACGCCCTTCCCGCTGCACAAGGAGAACGGCCGCTGGTGCGTACCGGGCTAGCCGGGCGGGGTGAACCCCTCGGGCCAGCGCGTGGCCGCGTCCGTGCGGACGCCGGTCAGGTCCGTGCCCTCCAGGACCGCCGCGGTCAGGTCCGCCCCGCGCAGATCCGCGCCCCGCAGGAGCGCGCCCGACAGCGTCGCGCCGGTCAGGTTCGCGTTCCGCAGCATCGCGCCCTCGAGGTTCGACCCCGCGAAACACACCCGCGGGATCGCCAGGCCGGTCAGATCGGCGCCCCGGAGATCGACGCGTTCCAGCTCGGACGGCGCGTCCGGTTCGATCATCCCGCCACGGCCCAGTGCCGCGATCGCGGCCGCCACGTCGTTGGCCGCGCCGCCTTCGCGACGCGGCGTCGTTTCGCCCCGCCACGGTGCCCGGGTGCCGACGAACGAGGTGAGCAGCGCGTGGACGTGCCCGCGGTAGCGGGGATCGAGCTCCGCCAGCTGTTCCAGCGCGTAGACGGCGCCCTGCCGGGTCGGCTCCTGCTCCGCGCCGAGAGCTGCCGGGACGTGAGGCCGGCGCCGAGCCCGACGCCGGCCAGCGCCAGGAGGCCGCCGAGCGCCTGCAGCAGCGTGGCGCGGACGTCGTTCACGGCCTTCAACCGGTCCGCCGCGCCGAGCCCGGGTGCGTGGCCGACCAGCCACGACGGCGCAAAACCCACGCACAGCACGACCAGGACGGCGACGACGACCGCCGCCACCGCGAAGCCGGCCTTCCGGCGCGGCGGCACTCCCTCAGCCTTTGCCCTTGGACGGCCGGCGGGACACCCGCGGGGACACGGTCCCGTCCGCCAGCCGGCGCGCGGTGAGCAGGAACGCCGTGTGCGCCACCATCCGGTGGTCCGGGCGGACCGCCAGGCCCACCACGTGCCACGGGCGCATCAGCGTCTCCCACGACTCGGGCTCGGTCCAGCACTGCTGCTCCCGGAGCGACTCCGTGACGCGCGAGAGCTGCGTCACCGTCGCCACGTAGACCGTCAGCACGCCGCCCGGCACCAGGTGGGCGGCCACGTTCGGCAGCTGGTCCCACGGCGCCAGCATGTCCAGCACGACCCGGTCGACCTCGCCCTCGTGCGAGGCCAGGTCGGCGACCGTGAGCGACCAGTTGGCCGGCTTCTCGCCGAAGAACTTCACCACGTTGCGCTCGGCGTGTTCGGCGTGGTCGTCGCGGATCTCGTAGGAGTGCACGTGACCGGCCGGGCCGACCGCGCGCAGCAGCGAGCACGTCAGCGCGCCGGACCCGGCGCCCGCCTCGAGCACGCGCGCGCCGGGGAAGATGTCGCCCCACATCACGATCTGCGCCGCGTCCTTCGGGTAGATCACCTGCGCGCCGCGAGGCATCGAGAGGACGTAGTCCGGCAGCAGCGGGCGCAGCGCGAGGTAGGTCGACCCGCCCGCGGACGTCACCACCGAGCCTTCGGGGCGGCCGATCAGGTCGTCGTGGGCCAGGGCGCCGCGATGGGTGTGGTATTCACCACCGGCGGCCAGCGTCAGGGTGTAGTGCCGCCCCTTCGAGTCGGTCAACTGCACCCGATCACCCGCGCGAAACGGTCCGCTGACCGACAACACTTCCTCCTGTAACCCGTTTGGCCGACGCCAGATCTTCGCAGGCCGCGCGGGCGCCGGGCTCAGCGGGTACGGCGGTTGAGAGCGGCCCGCAGGTCGTCCCGGCGCAGCACGCCCGCCGGGCGGCCCTCGTCGTCGACGACGAGGAACTGCCACGCCGCCGTTTCGCGGACCCGCTCGACGACGTCCTCCCCCGGCTCCGACGCCAGCAGCACCGTCTCGGCCCGGATCGGCTCGGCCGCGAACTCGGCCGGGGCGTGCGGGGTGGCGCTCGCGAGCCGCTCCGCCTCGCCGACGTCCAGGAGCCCGGCCGCCACGCCGTCGGCGCGGACCAGGACCACGCCCCGGCCGGCCGACGCGGCCAGCGCGTCCGAAACCGGGCTCTCGGCGGGCAGCTGCAGCACCGGCCGGACCAGCTCGCCGAGGCTCAGGCCCTCCGGCCAGCTGCGGCGCGCTTCGGCGGCCAGCTCCGAGCGCGCGCCGAGGATCACGAACCACGCCGTCACGACGCAGACGCCCAGCCGCAGCCAGCGGTCCGGGCTCGCGGTCGCCAGGCCCCACAGGGCCCAGACCAGCAGTCCCGCGGCCACGACCGCGCCGCCGGCGACCGCGGCGCGGGTGCCCTTGGCGCGGATCCCGGTGGCCGCCCAGACCCCGGCGCGGACCAGCCGGCCGCCGTCCAGCGGCAGCCCGGGCAGCAGGTTGAACACGCCGACGGCGAGGTTGGCCACCGCGCATTCGGCGACCAGGAGCCAGACCGCACCGTCCGGCGGGACGGCGAACATCAGCAGGCCGCAGAAGCCGCCGAGCAGCAGCGACACCGCGGGCCCGGCCGCGGCGACCAGGCCTTCGTCGCCGGGGCGCTTGGGCGTGCGGGCCACTTCGGACAGGCCGCCGAGCAGGAACAGGCGCAGCCGCCGCACCGGGATCCCCAGCCGCAGCGCGACCAGGCAGTGCCCGAGTTCGTGGGCGAGCACGGACAGGCCCAGCAGCAGCGCGAAGGCCCCGGCCAGCAGCCACGACGTCGTGGTCGAGGCCTCCGGGAGCAGCCGCCCGACCAGCGGCGCGTACAGCACGACGACGATCAGCGAGCCGACCCACCAGGAGGGCGCGAGCAGCACCGGCACCCCGGCGACCCGGAACAGCACGAGGCCACCGTCCGAGAGGACGGCCTGCCGGGTGCCCCCGGTGCCCTGTTCACTGGTCGCGGCCATGCGGAGAGCCTAGAGCCCCGGGTGTGGGTACCGGGTGATCCGGCCCCCACCGGTGTGCCCCGGCGTACCCCGCGGGACGACACGCGTACTCAGCGGGACGACACGACCGCCGTCGCCGTGTCGTCCGCCGGGGTACGCGTGTCGTCCATTCCGGTACGCGTGTCGTCCGGCCGGATACGGGGGTGCCGGGCGTTGCGGTCGCCGGAACTGTCGGACCCCGGCGTTACGCTCTGCCCATGCCCGACGCCGACACTGTCACCACCGACACCCCAGCCTCCGCCGTCGCCACCGAGGTGCGGCGGCGGCCCGCGCTGTCGCCGTCGAGGGCCAGCGACTTCAAGCAGTGCCCGCTGCTCTACCGGTTCCGCGCGGTCGACCGGCTGCCGGAGGTCCCGACCAAGGCCCAGCTGCGCGGCACGCTCGTCCACTCCGTCCTGGAGCGGCTGTTCGCCCTCCCGGCCGCCGAGCGCGTCCCCGCCCACGCCCGCGAGCTCCTCGGCCCGGCGTGGACGGACCTGTCCGCGGACCGTCCGGAGTGGACCGAGCTGTTCGACGGCGAAAAACCCGAAGAACACGCGGAATGGCTGCAGTCGGCCGAAAAGCTCCTCGACGCCTACTTCGAGCTCGAAGACCCGCGACGGCTCGAACCGGAGGCCTGCGAGCTGCACGTCGAGATCGAACTCGGGTCCGGCGTCCTGCTGCGCGGCTACATCGACCGGCTCGACGTCGCGCCCACCGGCGAGATCCGGGTCGTCGACTACAAGACCGGGGCCGCGCCACGCGAGATCGGCGAGGCCAAGGCGATGTTCCAGATGAAGTTCTACGCCGTGGTGCTGTGGCGGCTGCGCGGGATCGTCCCGCGCCAGCTGAAGCTCATGTACCTCACCGACGGCCAATCGCTCGCCTACACGCCCGACGAAGCCGAGCTCCTGCGCTTCGAGCGCACCCTCGAAGCCATCTGGCAGGCCATCCTCAAGGCGGGCAAGACCGGCGACTTCCGGGCCAACAAGAGCAAGCTGTGCAACTGGTGCGACCACCAGGCGCACTGCCCCGAATACGGCGGCACCCCACCCGAATACCCCGGCTGGCCGGAGCCCGACGCGGGCGACGAGACGCCCCTGGACCGGGCCGACTGATGGCCGACGCCTTCTACGCCCCGCTCGGCGACGGCCGGTTCTCCGCGACCGGGCACACGGCCGGCCCGTGGACGCCGGACGCCCAGCACTTCGGCCCGCCGTCGGCGTTGCTCGTCCGCGCCCTCGAAAACGTCGAATCCGCGCACCCGGCGGAACTCGCGCGGGTGACCGTAGAGATCCTCGGCCCGGCGCCGGTCGCCGAACTCACCGTGCGGGCCCGGATCGAGCGGCCCGGCCGGTCGGTCGAACTGCTGCAAGCCGAGCTGGCGAGCGCCCAACGAATCGTGGCGCGGGCCTCGGCGTGGCGCATCGCGACGTCGGACACCGCGGAGGTCGCCACCGACGCGGGCCCGCGGCTGCCCGCGCCCGGCAGCGTCGCGGAGTCGCCGTGGCCGGAGGGCTGGCAGGGCGGCTACCTCGACGCCGTCGAATGGCGCGCGGTGCGGGGCGGCATGGACGTCCCGGGCCCGGCGGCCGTGTGGGCGCGCCAGCGCGTCCCGCTGGTCGACGGCGAGGAGCCGAGCGGCCTGCAGCGGCTGTTCGCCATCGCCGACTCCGGCAGCGGCGTGTCCAACTACCTCGACCCGCGGAAGTGGTGGTTCATCAACTCGGAATTCACCGTGCACCTGCGGCGGCCGCCGTCCGGCGAGTGGATCGGCCTCGACGCGGTGACGCTGGTCGGCCACCACGGCATCGGCACGGCGACGAGCATCCTGCACGACGAAGGCGGCCCGGTGGCCACCGGCGCGCAGGCGCTGATGGTCCGGCCGCGACAGGCCGGGGGCGGATAGCCACCCACAACGGGCCCGCATCCAATAACCTTCGCGGAACGACCGACTTGAGGAGCGCTCCGGCATGCAGATCACCTCGGTGGTCAACCAGAAAGGCGGGGTCGGGAAGACCTCTCTGAGCGTCGGCACCGCGGCCGCACTGGCCGAGCGGGGCCGCCGGGTGCTCCTGGTCGACCTCGACCCGCAGGGCCACGCGACGACCGAGATGCTCGGGCTGTCCGAGGTGGCCGCGGACCAGCCGAGCCTGGCGAAGGCGCTGGCCAAGACGTGGAAGGGCCCGATCGAGGAACTCGTCGTGCCGCACCCGCGCAGCAACCTCGGCCGCGGCGGCGCGCTCGACGTCGTGCCGACGTCGCCGGGGATGTTCGACCTGATCCGGCGGCTCGACTCGTTCCGCGTCCCCGGCTGGCAGCTCGCGCGGGTCATCCAGTTCGCCAACTACGACCACTGCGTCATCGACTGCCCGCCGGCGCTGGACGTGCTGACGAACAACGCGCTGGCGGCCTCGCACGGCATCCTGGTGCCGGTCCAGCCGGACAAGACGAGCATCCGCGCGCTGCGGCTGCTGGCCGACCAGGTCCGCTACGTCGAGCAGACCGTCGGGCGGCAGCCGCTGTCCTGGTTCGGCCTGGTGCCGAGCCTGTACCGGCGGCCGATCTCGCACTACGCGGCCGCGGCGCTGCAGGAGATGTACGACTTCGGCATCCCGATGCTGTCGCACCTGCCGCTGGGTGTGGTGATGAACGAGGCGGCCGCGCACGGCGTCCCGGTGACGACGTACGCACCGGAGACGTTGCAGGCGCTGTCCTTCCGCGAGATCGCGGAGACCCTGGACGGCTACCTGGAGCAGAACCAGGCTCCCGCGGTGGTCCCGGCCGACGAGGAGTTCGTCTTCGAGGACTTCATCTCCGAGGTCGCGGTGGCCCGCAACGTCAACGACAACGGCGCCCGCAAGGGCCTCTACGACCTGCTGCCCAAGAAACCCAACCGCCCGCGCTGAGAGTTCCCCGGCCGAGAAGGTCGCGAATGACTCTCAGTGTCAGGGTTGGTGGTGCCGTACTTGGTGCGGTTAGGGTCCGGTCTTGGTCATGTGGTGACTCGGAATGACGT
>NZ_JBSFNC010000173.1:0-17315 GCF_053586895.1 Amycolatopsis sp. NPDC003731
AAGGCCGGCAGAACCTGCTGACGGGATTCCGCGACTACTACGGCGACGTCAACCTCCTGCTCGCTCTTTCGCACCGGGGAATGGTGTTCCGCGGCGCCGTCGGCCGTAGTCACAATCAGGCTTCGGGGTGGCGGGGAAAGCCGGCTCACTCGCCGGCTGACCCTCGGCCTCCCAGTAGCTACAGCGACACCACGTTCACCGGCAACGCCGGGTTGGCGCTGAACTCCAACGGCGCCGTCGGGCGCTTCGCCGCCACCACATGCGCGCCCAACGCCGCGATCATCGCACCGTTGTCCGTGCACAACCGCGGCCGAGGCACCCGCAACGAGATCCCCGCCGCCTCACAACGCTCCGCCGCCAGTTCCTTCAACCGGGAATTCGCCGCCACGCCGCCGGAAATCACCATCGTGTCGATCCCCTGCTCCTTCGCCGCGCGGATCGCCTTCGCGGTCAGCACATCGGCCACCGCCTCCTGGAATGACGCCGCGACGTCGTCCACCGGGATGTCCTCGCCGCGCCGTGCAGCGCCCTCGACCCAGCGGGCCACCGCCGTCTTCAAGCCCGAGAAGGAAAAGTCGAACGCAGCATCCCGCGGGCCGGTCATCCCACGCGGGAACGCGATCGCCGCCGGATTCCCGTTCTTGGCCGCCTTGTCGATCGGCGGCCCACCCGGGTACGGCAGGCCCAGCACCCGCGCGACCTTGTCGTACGCCTCCCCCGCCGCGTCGTCCACAGTGGACCCGAGCTCGGTGATCGACGACGCGATGTCGTCGACGCGCAACAACTGCGTGTGCCCGCCGGAGACCAGCAACGCCAGGCACGGCGTCGGCAACGGGCCGTGCTGCAACGTGTCCACCGCGATGTGCCCAGCCAGGTGGTTGACGCCGTACAGCGGCACGTCCAGCGCCGTCGCGTACGCCTTGGCCGCCGAGACGCCGACCAGCAGCGCGCCCGCCAGGCCCGGCCCGGCCGTCACCGCGATCGCGTCCACATCGGACATCGACAGCCCGGCCGTGGCGAACGCCCGCTCGGTCGTCGGGACCATCGCCTCCAGGTGCGCGCGGCTGGCGACCTCGGGCACCACGCCACCGAACCGCGCGTGCTGCTCCACGCTGGAGGCCACCTCGTCGGCCAGCAGCTCGACCGTGCCGTCGTCGTGCAGGCGGACCAGGCCGACGCCGGTCTCGTCGCACGAGCTCTCGATGCCCATGATGATGCGTGCCATCAGCCCGCCACCCCGTCTCGCGTCCGCGCCGGGCGGACCATCGTGTACGCGTCGGCACCGGAAGGCTGGTAGTAGCGCTTCCGGATGCCGAGCCGTTCGAAGCCGTGGCGCTCGTACAGGCCGAGCGCGGTCGTGTTGTCCGTGCGGACCTCGAGGAACACCGGTGCCTCGAACTCGTCGGCCCGCGCCAGCAGCGCCTGCAGCAGCGCCTTGCCGATGCCCTGGCCCTGGTGCTCGGGCGCGACGCCGATGGTGTGCACGGTCGCCTCGTATTCGCCGCGGCGGCGCCCGACGACGGCCAGACCGGCGTACCCGAGCAGCTCGTCGCCCTCGTCCGGGCGGGCGGCCAGGTAGAAGTTGCCCGCGTCCAGCTCCGAGTGGAAGGCGCGGGCGCTCCACGGGTCGTCGCCGGGGAACAGGATCTTCTCGATCTCCACGCACCGGGCGATGTCCATGCGGCGCAGCGGCTCGAGTCTCACGGAGCGGTCACCCGTTTCGGCGCCGCGGGCTCGGCGGCGTCGGGGCGCCGCAGGTACAACGGCGTCAGCGGGCCCGGCGGCTCCTTCGCCAGCAACGCGGCCTGCGCGACCTTCACCAGCCCGGCGGGCGACGGGAAGCGCGGCTCGACCGGCCGGACGCCGAGCGCGTCCGCGTACAGCAGAGCACCGTCGCCGGCCGCCACCTCGATGTCCGTGCCGAGGTCGGCGGGCCGCTGGACGTGCGGGCCGTCGGTGCGGCGCCCCTGCGCGTCGTAGGCGGCCCAGTAGACCTCGCGGCGCCGGGCGTCGGTCAGCACGAGGAAAGCGTTGTCCCCCGGCGGGACGTCGGCGGCCAGCGCGTCCAGGCTGCAGACCGGGTACACCGGGATGCCGAGCGCGTAGCCGAGCGCGGCGGCGGTGGCCATCCCGGCGCGCAGGCCGGTGAACGGCCCCGGCCCGACGCCGGAGACGATCGCGTCGAGGTCCTTGAGGGTCACGCCCGCGGCTTCGGCGGCAGCCAGCGCGTGCGGCGTGATCAGCTCTCCGTGGGCGCGGGGGTCGACCGTGACACGGTCACCGCGCGTCTCGACCAAGCCGCCGTCCAGCGCGACGACGCCCGCGGTGACCGCCGGGGTCGAGGTATCGATCGCCAGTACCAACACGGTGTCCCAGCCTACGACCAGCGCCTTCGGCCGCTTGCTGCAGGGGACGGATCGGCACGGTAACGTGCGGATGGAGTCCGACACTGGGAGGTCCCCGCGGTGCCCGACCCGTTGTTCCCCACGCTCGTCGCCGGTGCCGCGAAGGAAGCCTTGCGCTTCGGCGACCACGCCCTGACCTACGACGATCTCGCCGCCGTCGCCGGCGGTCTCGCCCGCGACCTGCCGGACGGCCGGATCGCGGTGTGGGCGACGCCGACCCTGCACACGAGCGTCGCGGTCGTCGCCGCGCTGCTCGCCGGGGTGCCCGCGGTGCCGCTCAACCCGAAGATCGGCGAACGCGAGCTCGCCCACATCCTCGCCGACAGCGAACCGGCGCTCGTCCTGGCCGAACCCGGCGTGGAGCTGCCGTCCGGCCTGTCCGCACTGCCCCGGCAGGACATCCCGCTGACCGGCGGGGAAGCGCCGATCGCGGACGAACCGGACGCCGAGTCGCCCGCGCTGATCGTCTACACCTCGGGCACCACCGGGCCGCCGAAGGGCGTCGTGCTCCCCCGGCGCGCGCTCGCAACCACGTTGGACGCCCTGGAGGACGCCTGGGGCTGGACGGCCGACGACGTCCTCGTGCACGCGCTTCCCCTCTTCCACGTGCACGGGCTGATCCTCGGCATCCTCGGCCCGCTGCGCCGCGGCGGTTCGGTGCGCCACCTCGGCCGGTTCTCCACCGAGGGCGTCGCACGCGAGCTGGCGAACGGCGCCACGATGATGTTCGGCGTCCCGACCATGTACCACCGGATCGCCGGCGAGGTCGGCTCCGACGCCGCGCTGGCCGAAGCGCTCCGGAAGGCGCGGCTCCTGGTTTCCGGGTCCGCGGCGCTGCCGGTGCACGACCACCAGCGGATCACCGCGGCGACCGGCCAGCAGGTCGTCGAGCGCTACGGCATGACCGAGACGCTGATGAACACCAGCGTCCGCGCGGACGGCGAGCGCAAGCCCGGCACCGTCGGCGTGCCGCTGCGGGGGGTCGAGCTGCGGCTGGTCGGCGACGCCGGCGAGGTGCTCGACGACGTCGAGAGCGTCGGCGAGATCCAGGTCCGCGGCCCGAACCTGTTCACCGGGTACCTCAACCGGCCGGACGCGACCGCGGCCGCGTTCGACGGCGGATGGTTCCGCACCGGCGACATGGCCACGCGCGACGCCGACGGGTACGTGAAGATCGTCGGGCGCAAGGCCACCGACCTGATCAAGAGCGGTGGCTACAAGATCGGCGCGGGCGAGATCGAGAACGCGCTGCTCGAGCACCCCGGCGTCGCCGAAGCGGCGGTCACCGGCGAGCCGGACGACGACCTCGGTGAGCGGATCGTCGCGTGGATCGTGCCCTCGGGCGAGCCTCCGGCGGCCGAGGAGCTCGCCGACCACGTCGCGAAGCTGCTCGCGCCGCACAAGCGCCCGCGGGTGGTCCGGTACCTGGATGCGTTGCCGCGCAACGACATGGGCAAGGTCATAAAGCGGGCCCTCGGTGCCTAGGCTGCCGGCGCGCGAGGTCGTCGGCGCGATCGCGAACGGGTTCACGGAGTTCGCCACGCCGCTGCGCGAAGAACCCGCCGACGGCCCGATCGGCTGGCCGGGCTACCGGGAAGCGCGTTCCGCCGCGGAAGACCGCACCGGCGAGAAGGAGTCGGTCGTCTGCGGGACGGCGAAGATCGGCGACGTCGAAGCCGTGCTGATCGCCTTCGAGTTCGGGTTCCTCGGCGGCTCGCTCGGGCAGCGCACGGGCGACCGGATCGAGGCCGCGTTCGCGCACGCCCGCGACGTGCGGCTGCCGGTGGTGTCGCTGATCGCGACCGGTGGCAGCCGCATGCAGCAGGGCATGCGCGCGTTGATGCAGCTGCAGCGGGTGGCGCGGGCGTCGGCCCTGACGCGCTCGGTGGGCATCCCGCAGATCTCGGTGCTGCGCGACCCGACGACCGGCGGCGGCTGGGCGACGCTCGGCGCGGGCGCCGACGTCGTCCTCGCGCTGCCGGAGGCGCAGGTCGGCTTCGCGGGCTCGCGGGTGCGGCCGCCGGGCTCGCCGGAGGCGTACACCGCGGAGGCGCACCTCGGCTGGGGTCAGGTCGACGCCGTCGTGGCGCCGGAGGACCTCGGCGTGACGCTGGAGCGGTGGCTGCGGCTGCTGACCGCGCGGTCCTCGGCCGCGGCACCGCCGCCCACCGCGCTGCGGCCCGCTCCGCTTCCGGAGACGGGCTGGGAGGCGGTTCAGGCGGCGCGTTCGCCGGAACGGGCCCGGGCGGCCGAATACCTCGACGCCTACTTCGACTGGCGGGAGGACATCAGCGGCGACCGCGTCGGCGGCGCGGACCCGGGTGTCGCGTGCGGCTTCGGCTGGCGCGACGGCCGGACGGTCGCCTACGCGGCCCAGTGCGGCACGCCGACGTTGCCGTCCGGCTTCCGGACGGCGGCCCGGCTGGTGCGGCTGGCGTCCCGCCTGGGCATCCCGGTGCTGACGCTGGTCGACACCCCGGGCGCGGCGAACGACGCGGCGGCCGAGCAGGCGGGCGTGGGCGGCGCGATCGCGGAGCTGTTCCGGGCGGTGGCGACGGCCTCGGTCCCGGTGACGACCCTGGTGATCGGCGAAGGCGGCTCGGGCGGCGCACTGGCCTTCGCCGCGGCGGGTTCGACGTGGGTGGCGCCGGACGCGTACTTCTCGGTGACGTCCCCGGAAGCCGCGGCGGCGATCCTCAAGCGCCCGCCCGAAGAGGTGCCGGACATCGCCAACCAGCTGCACCTGCGACCCCAGGACCTCGTGGACTTGGGCGTCGCGCGCGCGGTCGTGAGTGTCGAAGGGGGTTAGCACCCGCGTCGATCCGTGGTTGGATCTTGCGATGGGGTATCGACTCAACAGGCGGGCGGCGTTCGGTTTGGGGACCGCCGTCGCCGCCGGAAGCATTCTGGCCGGCTCTCCCGCGTCCGCGCAGGAAGCGGACATCGAGGCCAGCCCGGCCACACCGGACCGGGCCAGGCAGAAGGTGAAGCGCGTCTACGACGCCGCGGCGGCCGAGGCGGGCGGCATCTGGAACTCCTACATCAGCGTGGCCGGCCAAGCGGCCGTGGACGTGGCGTCCGACGAGGTCGTCGAGGCGTACAGCGTCAACAAGGTGGCCGTCGCGGTCACCTTGATGGACAAGATCGACCGCGGTCTGCTCACCCTGGACCAGCAGGTCCAGGTGCCGGAGAGCATCGTCGTGCCGGGTGGTGACGGCATCATCATCCTGGACAAGGCGTACCCGAGCGCGTTCACGCTGGGCCACGTCCTGTCGCTGTTCCTCACGGTTTCGGACGACACGTGCGTCCGGCTGGTGGGGCTCGTGGTCCCGGCGGCCGAGATCAACCAGATCCTGGTGGCCAAGGGCTTCCCCAAGACCCAGGTGACGCCGGTGGCCAACCCGAACCGCTACTTCCTCGGCCAGACCACGCCGCGCGAGACCCACGACCTGCTGCAGGCGCTGGTCGCGGGCACCCTGCTGAGCGCGGCGTCGACGGACTACCTGCTGTCCATCCTGCGGTCGCAGGTGGCGTTCACCGACGGGATCCGCCGGGAGATGTCGTCCGTGGACCGGGCGAGGATCGCCACGAAGGCGGGCTGGCTGAACGACGGCCGCAACGAGGCCGGGATCATGTTCGACGCCGCGGGCAAGCCGGTGCTGACCTACTCGATGTTCGCGCACGGCCAGGCGAACCCGGAGGACTTCGGGGCCACGCACCCGGTCCGGCAGGCCACCGCGAAGATGGGGCCGAAGTTCCTGCACGCCGTCGACAAGATCGCGGGCGCCGGCGCCCGGACGTTCCGGGCCCCGGCCTACCAGCAGTACAACGGCGGCTGAGCGCAGGGACCTGGTGCGGACCTACGCCCGCACCAGGTCCGGAACCCGGTCGGCCCAGGTGCCGTGCGGTTCGAGCGTCACCTCGCGGACGTCGTCCTCGCGGCGGTCCAGGCGCACCACCAGGTAGTCCTCCGACAGGCGCTCCGCCGAACCCTCGCCCCACTCGACCACGATCGCCGAGCGCTCGAGGTCGGTGTCCAGGTCCAGGTCGTCCAGCTGGGACAGGTCGCCGCCGAGGCGGTAAGCGTCCACGTGCACCAGCGGCACGCCCGAAGCGCCCGCCGGGTGGACGCGGGCCAGCACGAACGTCGGGCTGCTCACCCGGCCGCCGACGCCGAGGCCGTCCGCGATGCCGCGGGTCAGCGTCGTCTTGCCCGCGCCGAGCGGGCCGGCCAGCAGGACCAGGTCGCCCGCGCGCAGCACGCGGCCGAGCGCGCGCCCGAAGTCCATCGTGTCGTCGGGGGTCGGGAACACGAAACTCAACGCTGCCACCACCAGGTTCGCCGGGACGAGGATTCGCCGTCCACACCGGAACAGCGTTGCAGGAGATCGATCAGATGGCTGTTCACCAGCTCGGGCTGCTCGAGCTGGACCATGTGGCCGGCGCCGCGGACGCGGACCAGCTCCGCGTCGGGCAGCTCGGCCGCGATCCGCTCGGCGTGCGCGAACGGCGTGAACCGGTCCGAGTCGCCGCCGATGACCAGCACTTCCGCGTGCTTCAGGCCGGCCAGGGCCGCGTAGCGGTTGTGGCTGCCGAGCGTGTCGACGAAGTTGACGAGTCCCCGCACCGGCGTCACTTCCAGCATCTCGAGCATGAAGTCGACGAGCCGGGGCGCGACGTCGCGGCTGCCGAACGCCAGCCGCCGCACGGCCTGCCGCGTCAACTGGCCGCCGGCCGCGCGGACGAACTCCACCAGCCCCGGCTGCCAGCCCGCGAGGCCACCGGCGGCGCGTGTCAGCGGGTTGTACTTCGAGAGCAGCGAACGCGGCAACCCGCGTGCCCCGACTTCGCCCGCCGCCGTCGCGATGAAGGCGACCCCGCACACGCGGTCTTCGAACAGCTCGGGGAACTCGGCGGCCAGCTCCATGATGACCATGCCGCCCATCGAGTGCCCCATCAGCACGATGGGCCCCTCGGGCACCACGGACCGCAGCACGCAGTCGAGGTCGCGCGCCAGCTGTTCGATGGTCGACGTCTCGGCCGAAGCCGCGCCGGACAGGCCGTGGCCGCGGTGGTCGTAGTACACCTGACGCACGTGCGGCAGCCGCAGCTTCGCCAGGTCGCGACGCTGGAAGTGCCAGCAGCGCCGCGAAAGCGCGAAGCCGTGCACTCCCACGACGGTCAGTTCCGGTTCGCCGCCGTCCTCCGGGTCGATCTCCTCGACCGAAAGCGGCGTGCCGTCCTCGGCCGCGACCGTCGAAGTGCGGTCGGGCTTCAGCTCCCCCAGCGGCTCGTCCACGTATGGATCCTCACTGTGCCGCCGCTGCTGCGCGGCGACGATAGCGGCGGCGGCGGTGCCGGTGGCCAGGGCCCCGACTCCGCCGGCGATGGCCAGCAGTCGTCGTGAAGGTGTCACCCGCGTTCCCCCAGATACCGGCGCCGCACTCGCGGGCGGTACATCGAGGTGACGATCTCGTAGTCGATGGTGCCCAGCTTGTCGGCCCATTCCCGGGCGGTCGGCTCACCGTGCGTCCCGGCGCCGAACAGGACAACCTCGTCGCCGACGGCCGGTTCGTAGTCGCCGCAGTCGACCACCAGCTGGTCCATGCAGACCCGCCCGGCGACCGGCCGCCGCTGCCCACCGAGCCAGACGTCCATCCGTCCGGACAACGACCGCGGGACACCGTCGGCGTACCCGGCCGGGACGAGCGCCAGGTTCGTGTCCCGCTCGGCGGTCCAGGTGTGCCCGTAGGACACCGATTCGCCGGCTTCGATCCGCTTGACCAGGGCGACCGCGGAGCGGAACGTCATGGCCGGGCGCAGGTCTTCCGGCTGGGGCACCGGGTTGAGCCCGTACATCGCGATGCCGGGCCGGACGACGTCGAAGTGCAGGTCGGGCCGGGTGAGCAGGGCCGCGGAGTTCGCCAGGTGCCGCATCGGGTCGAGCCCGGCCGCGCGGGCGGCGTCGTAGGCGTCGGCGAAGCGCTTGGCCTGCTGGTCGGTGGCCGGGTGGTCCGGCTCGTCCGCGCACGCGAGGTGGGACCAGATCGCGACGACCTCGACCCGCGGTTCGGCGGCCGCCGCTTCGACCAGTTCGGCCCACGCGGCGGGCGGGCAGCCGTTGCGCGAGAGCCCGGTGTCGATTTTGAGGTGCACACGGGCCCGGGTACCCGGTTTCGCGGCCGCGGCGATGCGGCGAAGCTCACCCAGCGAACTGGCGGCGAGGTCGACGTCGTTTTCGATGCCCGCCGCGAAGTCGATGTCCGGGGTGTCCAGCCAGCTGAACAGCCGGGTCCCGATGCCGGCTTCGCGGAGGGCGAGGGCTTCGCCGAGCGAGCAGGTGCCCAGCCAGGACGCGCCGGCCTCGACCGCGGCGCGCGCCACCGGCAGCGCGCCGTGGCCGTAGGCGTCGGCCTTCACCACGGCCATCACCTGGGCGCCGGGCGCGCGGGCGCCCAGCAGGGTGAGGTTGTGGCGGATCGCGTCGAGGTCGATGTCGACCTGGGCCCGCGGGAAACTGGAAGACATAGCGCCTTCCAGTTTCCCATGTCCCGAGGTCAGGGCAGGCGCGCCCCGGACGTGGCGGAGAACACGTGCAGCTCGTCCGGCCGGATCCGCAGGTGGACGGTGTCGCCCATGGCCGGCGGCGTGCGCGGGTCGACGCGGGCGACGATGTTGGACTTCGTGCCCTCGGCGTCGGTCTCGGCCAGCTTGCCGTAGACGTACGCGTCCGAGCCGAGCTCCTCGACCAGGTCCACCTTGATCGGCACCGAGTCGGCGCCTTCGCTGACCACCTCGAGGGACTCCGGCCGGAAGCCGAGGGTCACCGTGTCGCCGTCGGCCGCGGCGATGACCTCGCGGGTCAGGGCCACGCTGCCGCCGCCCAGCTCGGCGCCGTCCGCCGTCAGCTTCGCGGTCACCAGGTTCATCGCCGGCGAGCCGATGAAGCCCGCGACGAAAGCGTTTGCGGGCTTGTCGTACAGCGCGCGCGGGGTGTCGCACTGCTGCAGCAGGCCGTCCGACAGCACGGCGACGCGGTCACCCATCGTCATGGCCTCGACCTGGTCGTGCGTGACGTACACGGTCGTGACGCCGAGGCGGCGCTGGAGCGCGGCGATCTGCGTACGCGTCGACACGCGCAGCTTGGCGTCGAGGTTCGACAGCGGCTCGTCCATCAGGAACACCTGCGGCTCACGCACGATCGCGCGGCCCATCGCGACGCGCTGGCGCTGACCACCGGAGAGCGCCTTCGGCTTGCGGTCGAGGTACTGCTCGATGTCCAGCAGCTTCGCGGCCTCGAGGACCTTCTGCTTGATCTCGGACGCGGGCCGCCCGGCGATCTTCAGCGCGAAGCCCATGTTCTGCGCGACCGTCATGTGCGGGTACAGCGCGTAGTTCTGGAACACCATCGCGATGTCGCGCGAGCGCGGCGGCAGCTGGGTGACGTCGCGGTCGCCGATCCAGACGGCGCCGTCGTCGATGTCCTCGAGGCCGGCCAGCATGCGCAGGCTGGTCGACTTGCCGCAGCCGGACGGGCCGACCAGCACGAGGAACTCGCCGTCGGCGATCTCCAGGTCCAGCGCGTCGACGGCGGGCCGCTCGGCACCCGGGTAGCGGCGGGTGGCCTTGTCGTAGGTGATGGAAGCCATCGGTCAGTCCTCTCCGAGATTCCGCCGGACCCCGTAAGCCGCTTCGCGGGCTTCGAGGTGGCGCTGCTGGATCCGGTGGCCCGCGGCGCGCTGCGCCTCGGTCGGCTCGTCCAGCTCGAGCCGGAGCTTCTGGTTCTCCTGCCAGGACGGGGGTTCCGCACTGGAAGCCAGCGCCCACGCCGCCTGCCGGGCCGCGCCGAGCGCGACGTACTCGGCGACTTCGGGCAGCTGCACGGGCACCCCGAAGACCAGCGGCGCGACCGCGCGGACGGCCCGCGACTGCGCGCCCCCGCCGATCAGCAGCACGCGCTGGACGTCGAGACCGTGCGCGCGCACCGCGTCGAGCCCGGCGGCGAGGCCGCAGAGCATGCCTTCGACGGCACTGCGCGCGAGGTTCTCCGGGGTCATGTTGTCCCGCGTCAGCCCGGCCAGGGAGCCGGTCGCGCCGGGCAGGTTCGGGGTGCGCTCGCCGTCCAGGTACGGCAGGAAGGTCAGCCCGCCGGCGCCGGGCTCGGCGGTCAGGGCGAGGCGGTCGAACTCGCTGAGCGTCGCGCCGAGCATCGCGGCCGTCGCGGTGAGGACGCGGGCGGCGTTGAGGGTGCAGGCGAGCGGGAGGAAGCGGCCGGTGGCGTCGGCGAACCCGGCGACCTCGCCGCTGACGTCGGCCGCGCCGGTCTCGGCGACGCCGAACACGGTGCCGCTGGTGCCGAGCGAGACGACGGCGTCACCGGGCTTGAGCTCCAGCCCCAGCGCGGCGGCCATGTTGTCGCCGGTGCCGGCGGACACCAGGACGCCGTCCGGGGTGTGGCCGGCGCTGTCGGCCGGGCCGAGCACGGTGGGCAGCTCCGGCGTCCGGCCGCCGAAGGCGTGGCTCAGGACGTCGAGGCGGTAGGCGTTGTCGGTCGGCGAGAAGTAGCCGGTGCCGGAGGCGTCGCCGCGGTCGGTGACCGGGTCGCCGCCGGTGAGCTTCCAGGTCAGCCAGTCGTGCGGCAGCAGCACGCGCGCCACGCGGTCGGCGAGCTTCGGCTCGTTTTCGGCCAGCCAGCGCAGCTTCGTGACGGTGAAGCTGGCGACCGGCACCGAGCCGACGGACTTCGCCCAGGCCGAAGGCCCGCCGAGCTCTTCGATCAGGTCGAGCGCCGCCTGCGCGGAGCGGGTGTCGTTCCAGAGGAGCGCGGGCCGGACCACGTCGTCGTTTTCGTCGAGGGTGACCATGCCGTGCTGCTGGCCGCCGACGCCGATGGCCCGGACGCCGTCGAGCACGCCGTTCGTGGCTTCCCGGAAGGCGTCCCACCAGGCGGCGGGGTCGACCTCGGTGCCGTCGGGGTGCGGCGCGCGGCCGGTGCGGACGATCTCGCCGGTTTGCGCGTCGCACACGACGACCTTGGTCGACTGGGTGGACGAGTCGATGCCGGCGACCAGTTCAGCTGTCATAGGGCTGCCCCTCTGCGACGTGTTCGACGATCTCGATCGCGGTGCCCGCGTTGAGCGCGGCCTCGATCTCCTCGGTGGGCGTGGCTTGGCCCGTGATCAGCAGGTCGTAGTCGCCGACGTCGCCGTGCGCGTAGGTGGCGGTGCGGCCGAACTTCGAGTGGTCGACGACGAGGACGGTCTGGTTCGCGACCTTCAGCGCGGCCTTCTTCAGCTCGGCGTAGTCGCGGTCGGGGTGGAAGAGGCGCCCGACGGCGACGGCCGTGACCGAGACGAACGAGACGTCCGCGCGGATCGAGTCGAGCAGGTTCAGGACCTCGGGGCCGGCGCAGGAGTCGTACTCGTGGCTGTAGCGGCCGCCGGCGAGGACGACTTCAACCTTGGGGCCGAGCAGGCGGGCGGCGTGCAGCGAGTTGGTTACGACGGTGAGGGCGTCGATCTCGGCGAGCCGCTTGACCAGCGGGAGGAGGGTCGTGGAGTCGTCGACGAAGACGGTCTGGCCGGGCTGCACGTGGTTCGCGGCGGCCTGGCCGAGGGCTTCCTTCTCGCCGTGGTGGAGCGTGTCGCGGAAGCGGGCGGCGGACTCGATGGTGAGCGCCGGGTAGGCCTCGACCTTGCCGCGCAGCTTGCGCAGGAGCCGGCGTTCGGCCAGGTCGTCCAGGTCGCGGTGGATGGTCATCAGGCTGACCTTGAACTTCGACGTCAGGTCGTCGATCCGGGCTTCACCCTGCTCGATGACGTGGTCGAGGATGTCCTGCCGCCGCTGCTCGACGACGGCATCGGACGGCCGGGTCTTCCGGTCTCCGGGTGCTCCTGTGCCGCCGCTCACACGGACTTCTTACCAGATTTATCGCGCGAAGTTAACAGAGAACTCGATAAGTCTTCTCAGGACGTTAGCGAGCGAATGGCCCGGATGGCCTCCGGGATCGCGTGGACCAGGCCGGACGCCGAGGTCGGGGCGTTCTGGGCGGCGATCGCGCCCGCCAGCGAGTGCACGTTCGCCGCGGCGGCCGCGGCCAGCCAGGGGTCCAGCCCCGCCGCCAGGAGCGCACCGACCAGGCCGGACAGGACGTCACCGGAGCCCGCCGTGGCCAGCCAGGCGCCGCGCGGGGTGTTGACAGCGACCCGGCCGTCCGGGGCGGCGATCACCGTGCAGTGGCCCTTCAGCAGCACCACCGCGTCGTACTTCTTCGCCGCTTCGCGCGCCGCCGTCACGCGGTCCGCGCCGGGCTTCCGGCCCATCAGGCGCTCGTACTCGCCCGCGTGCGGGGTCAGGACCAGCGGGGTGTCCGGGTCGCGGGCGTCCAGGACGTCCGGGGACTTCGCGATGATCGTCGTCGCGTCGGCGTCCGCGCAGACCGGGACGCCCTGGCCGAGGACGTGGCGGAGCACGTCCCGGCCCTCCGCGCCGGTGCCGATGCCCGGCCCGACCACCCACGCCTGGACCCGGCCCGCGTCGGCGACCGTGCCGGTGGCGATGACCTCCGGCCACTGCGCGCGGACGACGTCCGCCGCGTGGCCCGCGTAGCGCACGAGACCCGAGGTCGCGCGGACGGCCGAGCCCGCGGCCAGCACCGCCGCGCCCGGGTACGTCGCCGAGCCCGCCGCGACGCCGACCACGCCCTGGCTGTACTTGTCGTCCTCCGGCCCGGGCACCGGCCAGGCCGCGGCGACGTCGACGATGTCGAGGCGCCGGAGATCGGGATTGGCCAGGTCGAGGCCGATGTCGACGAGGACGACCTCGCCACAGTGGGCGGGCGCGAGCGCGTGGACCGGCTTGAGCGCTCCGAAGGTCACCGTGCGGGTGGCTTTGACGGCGGGGCCGTCGACCGCGCCGGTGTCCGGGTCGACACCGCTGGGCAGGTCGACCGCGACGATCGGGGCCTCGACCAGATCGACCAGCCGGGCCGCGTCGGGACGCAGGGGGCCGCGGCCGGAGATGCCGACGATCCCGTCGACCACGACGTCCGCTTTGGCGATCCACTGTGGACCGTCCGCGGCGGACACCGCGCGGCCGCCCGCACGCTTGAGCGCCCCGAGGCCTTTTGCGTGCGCTTTCTCGGGCTTGAGCAGGATCGCCGTGACCGCGACCCCGCGGCGGCGCAGGAACGCCCCCGCCCAGAGCGCGTCGCCGCCGTTGTCGCCGGAGCCGGCCAGCAGGACGATCCGGCGGCCGGAAACGCCGCCGGTGTGGTCCTCCAGGAGGTCCGCGATCTGCACCGCGAGCCCGAACGACGCCCGCCGCATCAGCTCGCCCTCGGGCGTGACGGCGAACGCCCGCCCCTCCGCCTCGCGAATCCGTTCCGTGGTCCAGATTCCCTGCACGGCGGGGCCTCCGCTTACTCGACTGTGACGGACTTCGCCAGGTTACGCGGCTTGTCGACGTCGTACCCGCGGGTGCGGGCGATCTCCGCGGCGAGCACCTGCAGCGGCACGGTGGACACCAGCGGCTGGAGCAGCGTCGGCACCGCGGGGACCTCGATGAGCTCGTCGGCGAACGGCCGGACCGTCTCGTCACCCTCTTCGGCGATCACGATCGTGCGGGCACCGCGCGCCTGGATCTCGCTGATGTTCGACACGAGCTTCGAGTGCAGCACCGCGCGCCCCTTGGGCGAGGGCATCACGACGACGACCGGCAAGCCGTCCTCGATCAGCGCGATCGGGCCGTGCTTGAGCTCGCCGGCCGCGAAGCCCTCGGCGTGCATGTACGCGAGTTCCTTGAGCTTCAGCGCACCTTCGAGGGCGACCGGGAAACCGACGTGGCGGCCGAGGAAGAGGACGGCCTTGGAGTCGGCGATACGGCGGCCGAGATCGCGCACCTGCTCCACAGTGGACAGTACCTTTTGGACGGCCGCGGGCATGGCCTCCAGCTCGGCGAACTCGCGCGCGACCTCGTCCGGGTACTTCGTGCCGCGGGCCTGCGCGAGCGCCAGGCCGACCAGGTAGTTGGCCGCGATCTGGGCGAGGAACGCCTTGGTCGAGGCGACGCCGATCTCGGGCCCGGCGTGGGTGTAGAGGACGGCGTCGGACTCGCGCGGGATCTGCGCGCCGTTGGTGTTGCAGACGGCCAGGACGCGGGCCTTCTGCTCCCGCGCGTGCCGGACGGCTTCGAGCGTGTCCGCCGTCTCGCCGGACTGGGAGACGGCGACGACGAGCGTGTCGCGGTCGAGGACCGGGTCGCGGTAGCGGAACTCGCTCGCGAGCTCGACCTCGACCGGCAGCCGCGTCCAGTGCTCGATGGCGTACTTGGCGACCAGGCCGGAGTGGTAGGCCGACCCGCAGGCGACGACGAAGACCTTGTCGACGTCGCGGAGGTCCTGGTCGGAGATGCGCTGCTCGTCGAGGATGATCCGGCCGGACTCGAAGTGGCCGCGCAGCGTGTTGGCCAGCGCCTCGGGCTGCTCCTCGATCTCCTTGAGCATGAAGTACTCGTGGCCGCCCTTCTCGGCGGCACTCAGGTCCCAGTCCACGGTGAACGGCTTGGCCTGGGCGGCGTCGCCGTGGAAGTCCAGGACGTCGTAGCCCTCGCGGGTGATCACGACGAGCTGGTCCTGCCCGAGTTCGACGGCCTCGCGGGTGTGCTCGATGAAGGCGGCGACGTCGGAGGCGACGAAGTGCTCGCCGTCCCCGACCCCGACGACCAGCGGCGACGACCGGCGCGCGGCGACGATCGTGTCCGGTTGGTCGGCGTGCGTCACGACCAGGGTGAACGCCCCTTCGAGCCGCCGGCAGACGGCGGCGACGCTGGCGGTGAGATCGCCCTTGGTGTCGCCTTCGGTGTACGCGCGGGCGATGAGGTGCGCGGCGGTCTCGCTGTCGGTGTCGCTGGCCATCTCGACGCCGTCGGCTTCCAGCTCGGCGCGCAGCGCGGCGAAGTTCTCGATGATGCCGTTGTGCACGACGGCGACGCGCTGCGAGGCGTCCCGGTGCGGGTGCGAGTTGCGGTCGATCGGGGCGCCGTGGGTGGCCCAGCGGGTGTGCCCCATGCCGGCGGTGCCGCCGAAGTGCTCGCGGCCGACCTCGTCGAGCCGGGTCTCCAGGTTGGCCAGCCGGCCGGCCTTGCGCTCGACGGTCAGCGCGCCGGCGCCGTCGAGGACCGCGACACCGGCGGAGTCGTAACCGCGGTACTCCATGCGCCGGAGCCCACCGAGGACGACGTCCAGAGCCGGGCGGTGCCCGACATATCCCACGATTCCACACACGCGCACCAGCCTAACGAGGGACATTCAGCGGGTTGACGGGGTGGGCTCACGGCCTCCGACCTGCGGAGATGTGGCCGGGGTGGTTCGAACCAATGCCACGCGCCCGGACGTTCCCGGACGGACGACACGCGTACGTGGGCGGACGACACGCGTACCTGGATGGACGACACGGGGATGCGTGGGTGGGCAGCGGGCGAGCCGGGGGTGGGCTCGCACAGTAGGGTTCCCCGCATGGCCAGCAAGCCCAAGCAGCTGCTCGCGGAGTTGACGCACCCGGGTCCGCACGAGGTCCTGCGGGGCAACCTCGCCCTGGTCGGGCTGCCCGGCGTGGTCTTCACGCCGCGCGCCGGGCTCGGGCTGCCCGCCGTCGCCTTCGGGCACGGGTGGCTGCAGCCGCCCGATCGGTACCGGGAGCTGCTGCGGCACCTCGCCAGCTGGGGCATCGTCGCCGCCGCGCCGGCCACGCAGAAAGGTCCCTTGCCCTCGCACCGGCTGCTCGCCGCCGATCTGCTGACCACGCTCGACGTGGTCACCACCGTGCGGCTCGGGCCGGACGGCATCAGCGTCGATCCCGCCAAGCTCGGCCTCGCCGGGCACTCGACCGGTGGCGGGTCCGCCGTCCTGGCCGCGGCGCAGGAAGCCGAGAGCAAGAAGATCAAGGCCGTCGCCACCATCACCGCGGCTCAGACGCTCCCGCCGGCCACCGAGTCGGCCAAGGCGATCACCGTTCCCGGCCTGCACCTCGCCGCCGAGGACGATCTGGTCGCCCCCGCCGTGGCGCACGCCGAGGCGATCGCCGGGGCCTGGGGTGGCGACGACGTGCAGCTGCGGTTCCTCGGCAAGGCGTCCCACCTGGGCGTCACCGAGGGCCGGCACTGGTCACAGCTGTTCATGCACGGCAAGCCGCACCGCAAGACGCAGCAGCTCACGCGCGCGCTGTTCACCGCCTTCTTCCTGACGCACCTCACCGGCACCGACAAGTACCGGCCGCTGCTCGAGGCGGACGTCAAGCGCGCCCCCATCGAGCGCGAGGAAGAGCCCGCCCACTGACGCAGGCGGGCCCGGGGTCAGACCAGCCAGCTCGTGCTGGAGAAGTCGTCCTCGTCGTCCGGCTGACGCGCGTGCCTCCCCCGCCGGGGCGGTTCGGGCGCGGCCGGGGGTTCCGGCGCCGGTTCCGGGCGCGGCGGGGCCGCCGCGGCCGGGGTTCCGTAGCTCGGCGTCGGGTAGTTCGTGTAGCCGGTGTCCGCCTCTTCGTCGTGGACGCCGAACTCCATCAGCGACTCGCGGGACTTGTCGGCCAGCGTCTTCTCCGTCGCCCAGCCACCCGCGCTCTGCTTGCGCTTGTTGAGCTCGTCCATGTGCTCGGCGTACTTCTGCGCGGCGGCCAGCTCCTGCCGCATGCCCTCGCGCACCTGCTGCTGGGCCTCGGCGAGCCGGCGTTCGCGCAGTCCGCGCTGCTCGTCCTGCTCCCGCGCCGCCGCGTCCATCGTCGAGATCGCCGCGCGATACCGGTCTTCGGCGCTGCTCATCGGCCCTCCATAAGATTGTTGGTGTTCAGGACGGGTTGTCCTGGATGCCCAGGGCGATGGGGTGTGGCTGATCGGTCCTTGCCTTGTGTGGTGGCTTCT
>NZ_JBSFNC010000174.1:0-17002 GCF_053586895.1 Amycolatopsis sp. NPDC003731
GTGGCGGCGGTGCTGTTCGTGCCGATGCTCGACCTGATCATGGCGGTCGTCCGGCGCACCCGCCGCGGCGAAAGCCCGTTCGCCGCCGACAAGATGCACCTGCACCACCGCCTGCTGGAGATCGGCCACTCCCAGCGGCGGGCGGTCCTGCTCATCTACTTGTGGGCCGGGATCCTCGCCTTCGGCGCGGTGTCGGTGACGCTGTTCGACGACGCCGCGGCGCTGTGGATCATCGGGATCGGGCTGGTCTTCGCGGTGGTCGTCTCGATCGTCCCGCGGCTGCGCTCGCGCAACCAGCCGGGCACCTGACCGGCCGGGGTCTCTACACTCGGGTGGTAACCGAGCAGGGAGCAGGGTGTGAGCGAAGCCGAAACGCACGAGCAGGAGAACCCGCACGCCAAGGTGGTGCTGCAGGCGGCCCGCGCGATGACGAAGGCCTCGCTGCTGGTGACGCCGCCCGCCGTGCTGGTGTGCATCGCGTTGTTCAGCATCCTCAACGGCCTGCCCGGCTTCCTGGGCTCGCTCGTCGGCGGCGTGCTCGCGATGCTGGCGTCGCTGTCCACGCTGGGCATGATGAAGTTCAGCGCGGGCCAGGACCCGATGTTCGTCATGGTCATCGCGCTCGGCGGGTACGTCGTGAAGGTCGTCCTGCTCTTCGGGGCGCTGACGCTGCTGAAGGGCGTCACCGCGCTGCACCCGATGTCGCTCGGCATCACGATGATCGTGGCCATCATGCTCGCCGCCGCGGCCGAGTTCGCCGCCTTCCGCAAGACCAAGATCCCGACGATCATCCCGTCCTGACCGGTTCGGGCTCGTCACTCTTCGTACATCCGCATGCGGCCGCTTGAGTGTGACCGGGACCACAAAAGTGCGCTTCCGTGCGCTGCTGCGGACGGTGACCGGGACCCCTCGCCTGCGACGTTCCGCACCCGGTCCCGCCGCGCGCCGGACCTGGGTCCCGGGACGACCCGGGACCTAAGTCCTGGGCTGATCGGTTGGTTAGGAGTACGCCTGTCCGGCACGGATTGACCTGCTGGTATGGTCCGCGTCAAGGGTGGCGGCCTCGACCGCGCACTCCCTCAGACGAACCGCGATCAGCAGTGTGGCGACCGTGTAGTTCCGCCGTCCGGCCGCTGGTCCGAAGTAGACCGCAGGGCAGTGTTCACGCGAGACAACCCCGTGTGCAGAACGTGAAGCCGTGTTCATCGCACAGTGGGGCAGCCGCCTCCGACGTCCCGATACGTATCGGGTACGTTAAGTCCAGATCGTGACGATTCCCCCGGCGGAGTGAACGCCGGCCGGGAGAACCGGAAGGAGCCCAGTGGGCGCGCTGGTATTGGCCGAGGGTGCGACGTTCGCGCCGCCCGGCGCCGAAAGCTTCGAGTTGCCGGCGTTGTTCGGCGGAGTCACCAAGCCGATGCTGCTCGTCGTGCTTTCGGTTGTCATCATCGCGACGTACTTCCTGCTGGCGACCCGCAAGCTGCAGGTCGTGCCGGGCAAGGGGCAGTTCGTCGCGGAGTCGATCTACGACTTCAGCCGCAACAACATCGCGCGCGAGCAGATCGGTTCGAAGGATTTCAAGCCGTTCGTGCCGCTTGTTTTCGCACTGTTCACCTTCGTTTTGGTGAACAACCTCTACGGGATCATCCCGCTTCTGCAGTTCCCGACCATGGCGCGGTTCGGCTTCCCGGTCGCCCTGTCGGTCCTCGTCGTCTACCCGGTGTACCACTTCGTCGGGTTCAAGCGGCACGGTTTCAAGGGGTACTTCAAGAAGGAACTCGCGCCGCCGGGCGTGCCGGGACCGGTGCTGCCGCTGTTCGCGCTGATCGAGTTCGCGGAGAAGTTCTTCCTCAACCCGCTCACGCTCGCCATCCGTGTTTTCGCCGCCATGTTCGCGGGTCACCTGATCCTGGCGGTGTTCACCCTGGGCGGCACCTTCCTGCTGACCGAGACCTCGGGCTGGGCGCTGAAGCCGGTTTCCCTGGTGGCGTGGATCTTCGCCATCGGGATGACGTTCCTCGAGGCCTTCATCCAGGTGCTGCAGGCCTACATCTTCGCCCTGCTGTCGGCCGGGTACATCGGCGCCGCGCTGGCGTCGGAGCACTGAGAACACAAGCCCCCGATCCACGCGAGCGCGTGGACCGAAGTGAAGGGAAATGCACGTGAGCAACATCGTTCTGGCCCAGGCCGCGGAAGCCGCCGCCAACATCAACCCCGGCCTCGCCGCGATCGGCTACGGCCTGGGCGCGATCGGCCCGGGCATCGGTGTGGGTCTGATCTTCGCCGCCGTCATCAACGGCACCGCCCGCCAGCCGGAGGCGCAGGGCAAGCTGCAGGGCATCGGCTTCTCGACCTTCGTTCTGACCGAGGTGCTCGCCCTGATCGGCATCGTCATCTACTTCATCGCCTCCGCAGGCTGAGTCACGCTCATCTCGCTTAAGGAGACGCCGTGCTGAACAGTGCCTTGGTCCTCGCCGCAGAGGGCGAAACGCACAACCCGATCATCCCCGACATCTCGGAGCTGATCCTCGGCATCGTCGCCTTCCTGATCCTGCTGTTCATCCTCAAGAAGTACGTCGTCCCTCGCTTCGAGGCCGCGTACGAAGAGCGTGCGCAGAAGATCGAGGGAGGCATCGAGAAGGCCGAGCGGGCCCAGGCCGAGGCCGAAGAGGCGCTGGCCAAGTACAAGGCCCAGCTGCAGGAGGCCCGCACCGAAGCCGCGAAGATCCGCGACGACGCCCGGCTCGAAGCCGAGCAGATCAAGGCGGAGCTGCGGGCCGAGGCGGAGGCCGAGTCCCAGCGCATCGTCGCCCAGGGCCAGGCCCAGCTGCAGGCCCAGAAGGCGCAGATCATCGCGGAGCTGCGGGCCGACATGGGCCGCAACGCCGTCGAGCTGGCCAGCCGGATCGTCGGCGAGTCGCTCGAGGACGAGGCGCGCCGCCGCGGCACCGTCGACCGGTTCCTGGCGGAGCTGGAGACCGCCGGTGCCTCCAACGGAGCGGGGAAGTAACCAGAAATGACGCTGCATGCTGCGAGCCGTGAAGCGCTCGGCCTCGCCGAGGAACGCCTCGGCGAGGTTCTGGCCGACGCGGGAGCCGACGCGGCCACGGTCGGCGACGAGCTGCTCTCGGTCGTCGACCTGCTGGACCGGGAAATCGGCCTGCGCCGCGCGGTGAGCGACGCTTCCGCGACGGCGGAGTCGCGCACCGGGCTGGTGCGCCGGCTGTTCGACGGCAAGCTGTCCGAACCGGCCCTGAAGGTGCTCGACACCGTGGCGGGCAGCCGCTGGTCCAGCCCCCGCGAGCTGACCGACGGCCTCGAGTCGCTCGGTCGCTCGGCCCTGCTCACCGCGGCGGAGAAGACCGGGAACGTCGACACCGTCGAATCCCAGCTCTTCCAGGTCTCGCGGGTCGTGGCCAACCACCCCGAGCTCGAGAAGGCGCTGTCGGACCTGACCGGTTCCGCCGACGCGAAGCGCACCCTGGTGCGCGGGCTGTTCGCCGACAAGGTGGACGTGGTCACCGAGACCCTCGTCGAGCAGGTCGTGCGCCGGGCCAAGGGCCGCGGCGTCGGCATCGGGCTCGACAAGCTGGTGAAGCTGGCCGCGGAGCGGCGCGAGCGCTCGGTGGCCTACGTGACCAGCGCGAACGCCCTGTCGGACGAGCAGACCGCCCAGCTGGGCGCGAAGCTCGACGCCCTCTACGGGCGGCCGATCGCGCTGCACGTCGAGATCGACCCCCGGCTCGGCGGCGGCCTCGTCGTCCGCGTCGGCGACGAGGTCATCGACGGGAGTGCGGCGGGACAGCTCGCGGCGTTGCGCAGGCGGCTGGCCCGGGCATAGCCCCAGGTCACACAAGACTTTGCACACTGGCAAGAACGAAGCGAGAGCGGGAAAGACATGGCCGAGCTGACGATCTCCTCGGATGAGATCCGTAGCGCGATCGAGAACTACGTCTCGAGTTACGCCCCGGACGTGAGCCGGGAAGAAGTTGGCACCGTGGTGGACGCCGGTGACGGCATCGCCCACGTCGAGGGGCTGCCCTCGGCCATGGCCAACGAGCTGCTCGAGTTCCCCGGCGGCGTCCTGGGCGTCGCCCTGAACCTGGACGCGCGCTCCATCGGTGCCGCGATCCTCGGTGACTTCGAAAGCATCGAAGAGGGCCAGCAGGTCAAGCGCACCGGTCAGGTCCTGTCGGTGCCGGTCGGCGACGGCTACCTCGGCCGCGTCGTCAACCCGCTGGGCCAGGCGATCGACGGCCTCGGCGACATCGAGACCACCGACCGCCGCGCCCTGGAGCTGAAGGCCGCGTCGGTGGTCGAGCGCCAGCCGGTGTCGGAGCCGCTGCAGACCGGCATCACCGCCATCGACGCGATGACGCCGATCGGCCGCGGCCAGCGCCAGCTGATCATCGGTGACCGCAAGACGGGCAAGACCGCCGTCGCCGTGGACACGATCATCAACCAGAAGGCCAACTGGGAGACCGGCGACCCGAAGAAGCAGGTCCGCTGCATCTACGTCGCGGTCGGCCAGAAGGGCTCCACGATCGCCGCCGTGAAGAAGTCCCTCGAGGACGCCGGTGCGCTGGAGTACACCACCATCGTCGCGGCCCCCGCGTCCGACTCGGCCGGCTTCAAGTGGATCGCGCCGTACACCGGCTCGGCCATCGGCCAGCACTGGATGTACGAGGGCAAGCACGTCCTGATCGTGTTCGACGACCTGACCAAGCAGGCCGACGCCTACCGCGCGATCTCGCTGCTGCTGCGCCGCCCGCCGGGCCGCGAGGCGTTCCCCGGCGACGTCTTCTACTTGCACTCCCGCCTGCTCGAGCGCTGCGCGAAGCTGTCGGACGAGCTGGGCGCCGGTTCGCTGACCGGTCTCCCGATCATCGAGACCAAGGCGAACGACGTGTCGGCCTACATCCCGACCAACGTCATCTCGATCACCGACGGCCAGTGCTTCTTCCAGTCGGACCTGTTCAACGCCGGCCAGCGCCCGGCCATCGACGTGGGTATCTCGGTGTCCCGCGTGGGTGGTGCCGCCCAGGTCAAGGCGATGAAGTCGGTCTCCGGCTCGCTCCGGATCGACCTGTCGCAGTACCGCGAGCTGGAGGCCTTCGCGGCCTTCGCCTCCGACCTCGACGACGCGTCGAAGGCGCAGCTCGAGCGCGGTGCCCGCCTGTACGAGGTGCTCAAGCAGCCGCAGTACTCGCCGATCCCGGTCGAGGAGCAGGTCTGCACGGTGTGGCTGGGCACGAACGGCCACTACGACTCGGTCCCGACCGAGGACGTCCGCCGCTTCAACCACGAGTTCCTCGACTCGGCGCGCCGCAAGCACGACGACATCCTGGGCGCGATCCGCGACTCCGGGAAGTTCGAGGACGAGACGGCCGACAAGCTGGTGGCCGCGGTGAACGAGTTCAAGAAGGAGTTCACCACCTCCGAGGGCAAGCCGCTCGAGGAGAACGCGGACGCCATGGAAGCCGACAAGGTCGGGCAGGAGACCGTCAAGGTCAACAAGCCCGCCCCGAAGAAGTGAGCTGGTAGCTCATGGCCGCACAACTCCGGGAACTCCGGTCGCGCATCAAGGCGACCAAGTCGATCGGCAAGATCACCAAGGCGATGGAGCTCATCGCCACCGCGCGCATCACCAAGGCGCGGGCTCGGGTCGCCGCTTCCCGGCCGTACGCGGACGAGATCACCAAGGTGCTCTCGGCGCTGGCCGGCGCGGCCACCACGCTCGACCACCCCATGCTGGTCGAGCGCCCGAACCCGAAGCGGGCCGCCGTCCTGGTCGTGACCAGTGACAAGGGCCAGTGCGGTGGGTACAACTCCAACGTGCTGCGCGCGACCGAAGAGCTGCTCGCCCTCCTCCGCGAGGAGGGCAAGGAGCCGCAGGTCTACGTCACCGGCAACAAGGGGCTGAACTACTACCGGTTCCGGGGCCGCGAGGTCGTGGACGGCTGGACGGGCTTCTCCGACCAGCCGGGCTACGCGAACGCGGTCGCGGCCGGCGACGCCCTGGTCGAGTCGTTCATGCGGGGCGTCGACGACGAGCACGGCAACGCCGACGGCATCACGGGTGTCGACGAGATCCACATCGTCTACACCGAGTTCGTGTCGATGCTGACCCAGCGGCCGACCGCCAAGCGCGTCGCGCCGCTCGAGGTCGAGTACTCCGAAGGAGAAGAGGAGAAGCCCGCCGGGCTGCTCCCCAGCTACGAGTTCGAGCCGAGCGCCGACAAGCTGCTGGACGCCCTCCTGCCGAAGTACATCAACACGCGGCTCTACGCGGCCCTCCTCGAGTCCGCGGCGTCCGAGCTGGCCGCCCGCCGGACGGCGATGAAGGCCGCGTCGGACAACGCGAACGAGCTGGTCGGCAACCTGACGCGGGAGATGAACCAGGCCCGCCAGGCGCAGATCACCCAGGAGATCTCCGAAATCGTCGGTGGCGCGAACGCGCTCACCGCAGCAGGAAGTGATGATTGATGACCAGTACTGAAGCCCCGCGCGCCAAGGGGCGCATCGTGTCGGTGACCGGTCCGGTCGTCGACGTCGAGTTCCCGCGCGGTTCCGTGCCCGACCAGTTCAACGCGCTCAAGGTCGAGATCGAGTTCGAGCAGCTGCGCAAGACGGTGACCCTCGAGGTCGCCAGCCACCTGGGTGACAACCTCGTCCGCACCATCTCCCTGCAGCCGCAGGACGGCCTGGTGCGCGGCGCCGAGGTCACCGACACCGGCGGCCCGATCACGGTCCCGGTCGGCGACAAGGTCAAGGGCCACGTCTACAACGCCCTCGGCGAGTGCCTCGACGAGCCCGGCTACGGCGAGGACCTCGAGCGCTGGGGCATCCACCGCAGCGCCCCGTCCTTCGACCAGCTCGAGGGCAAGACCGAGATGCTGGAGACCGGCCTCAAGGTCGTCGACCTGCTCACCCCGTACGTCCAGGGTGGCAAGATCGGCCTGTTCGGCGGCGCCGGCGTCGGCAAGACGGTGCTCATCAAGGAGATGATCACCCGCGTCGCCCGGAACTTCGGTGGTACGTCGGTGTTCGCCGGGGTCGGCGAGCGCACCCGTGAGGGCAACGACCTCTTCCTGGAGATGTCCGAGGACGGCGTCATCAACGACACCGCCCTCATCTTCGGCCAGATGGACGAGCCGCCGGGCACCCGCATGCGCGTCGCGCTGTCCGCGCTGACCATGGCGGAGTACTTCCGCGACGTCCAGAACCAGGACGTGCTGCTGTTCATCGACAACATCTTCCGGTTCACCCAGGCCGGCTCGGAGGTGTCGACCCTGCTGGGCCGCATGCCGTCCGCCGTGGGTTACCAGCCGACGCTGGCCGACGAGATGGGGCAGCTGCAGGAGCGGATCACCTCGACCCGTGGCCGTTCGATCACCTCGATGCAGGCGATCTACGTCCCCGCGGACGACTACACCGACCCGGCCCCGGCCGCGACGTTCGCCCACCTGGACGCCACCACCGAGCTTTCCCGGTCGGTGTTCCAGAAGGGCATCTTCCCGGCGGTGGACCCGCTGGCGTCGACGTCGACGATCCTCGACCCGGCCATCGTCGGTGAGGACCACTACCGCGTCGCCTCCGAGGTCATCCGGATCCTGCAGAAGTACAAGGAGCTGCAGGACATCATCGCGATCCTCGGGATGGACGAGCTCTCGGAAGAGGACAAGCTGACCGTTCAGCGCGCGCGCCGCATCGAGCGGTTCCTGTCGCAGAACATGCTGGTCGCCGAGGCCTTCACGCAGATCCCGGGCTCGACGGTGCCGCTGTCGGAGACCATCGAGTCGTTCGACCGCATCACCAAGGGTGACTTCGACCACTACCCGGAGCAGGCGTTCCTGGGTATCGGTGGCCTCGAGGACCTCGAGAAGAAGTACAAGGAAATCACCAAGAAGTGAGCTCGTGAGCTCGGCGGGGGCTGTGTCCATTGTGGACTCGGGCCCCCGCCGTTCTCGTAGCGGGAGACAGACCTATTACACTCGGTGGCAACACCCCGAGTTAAGGAGTGCACGTGGCTGAGATGTCCGTGGAGCTGGTGGCCGTCGAGCGCCGTCTCTGGTCGGGTACTGCCACTTTCGTGGTGGCCCAGACCACCGAGGGTGAGATCGGCATCATGGCCGGTCACGAGCCCGTGCTCGGGCAGCTGGTCGAGGGTGGCGTGGTCAAGGTGACGACCACCGACGGTGAGACGGTCTGCGCGGCCGTGCACGGCGGCTTCCTCTCCGTGACCGGCACCGGGGTGAGCATCCTCGCCGAGAGCGCCGAGCTCTCCGACGAGATCGACGTCGAGGCGGCCAAGGCGGCCCTGACCGGGGACGACGAGACCGAGCGGGCGAGGGCCTCGGCCCAGCTCCGCGCAGCGGGTCAGTCGGCCTGAGCGCGAGACGGGCAGGAGCCGGGCCGTGAAGATCACCGTGGTCGTAGTCGGGCTCCTGATCGTGCTCGCGGTGCTGGCCGCCTGGTACGGCCAGCGGTGGATCCGGATGCGCCGCGGCGGCGGCGTGAGCGTCGCGCTGCGGTGGCGTCCGGACAACCCGCGGTCCAGCTGGCACCTGGGGCTGGGCCGCTACGAGGGCGACGAATTCGTCTGGTACCGGGTGTGGAGCCTGCGCACCGGCGCCGACCGCGTCTTCCAGCGCGAAAGCATGCAGATCGCCGACCGCCGCGACCCGTCCGGCACCGAGGCCTACGCCGTGCCCGAAGGCTCGACGGTGCTGCGCTGCGAGTCGGAAACCCAGGAAGCGATCGAGATCGCCATGGGGCCGGGCGCGCTCACCGGCTTCCTGTCCTGGCTCGAATCCGCCCCGCCCGGGCGGCGTCTCCCGCGCGCCTCCTGAAACCCTAGGGCGATCTGTCTCAAACCTGAGACAGATACGGCTAGGGTGTTGGCCTACCGTTGAGCGCATGATTCTCATCGTGGTCAAGTGGCCGGTGAAGCCCGAGTACGCCGATTCCTGGCTCGACATCGTCGGGGACTTCACCCGCAGTACCCGCGGCGAGGCGGGCAACAAGTTCTTCGAGTGGTCCCGCAGCGTCGACGACCAGAACACGTACGTGCTGGTCGAGGGCTTCGAAGGTCAAGACGCGGCCGTCGCGCACGTCAGCTCCGAGCACTTCAAGACGGCGGTGGCGACGCTGGGAAAGTACATCAGCGACAACCCGCAGATCATCAACGTCCAGGACGCCTCCGACTGGGGGCCGATGGCCGAGATTTCACCACACTAAACTCGGGGTGTGACTCTCGTCGAGATCCCCGGCTCCAAGTCCGTCACCGCTCGTGGCCTGTTCCTGGCCGCCGCCGCGCACGGCACCACGACCCTCGGCCGTCCACTGCACTCGGACGACACCGAGGGCTTCGCCGAGGGCCTGGCGAAGCTCGGTTACCGCGTCGACCGGCAAGCGGACGCGTGGACCATCGAGGGCCGGCCGTCGGGTCCGGGGGCCGCGGAAGCCGACGTCTTCTGCCGGGACGGTGCCACGACGGCCCGGTTCCTGCCCGCGCTGGCCGCGGCCGGCACCGGGACGTTCCGCTTCGACGCGTCCGACCAGATGCGCCGCCGCCCGCTCGGGCCGCTGACCGACGCCCTGCAGGAGCTGGGCGTCGACCTCGAGTTCCGCGGCGAGCCGGGCCACCACCCGCTGACGGTCCGCGCGAACGGCATCAAGGGCGGTGAGCTGACCCTCGACGCGGGCCTGTCGTCGCAGTTCCTGACGGCGTTGCTGCTGGTCGGGCCGCTGACCGCGGAGGGACTGCGGATCACGGTGACCGACCTCGTGTCGGTGCCGTACGTCGAGATCACCCTGGAGATGATGCGCCGCTTCGGCGTCGACGTCCGCCGCGAGGGCCGGACGTTCGTGGTGCCGGCGCAGCCGTACCGCGCGTGCGAGTACCCGGTGGAGCCGGACGCGTCGACGGCCAGCTACTTCCTGGCCGCGGCGGCGGTCACCGGCCGCACGGTGACCATTCCGGGCCTCGGCTCGGACGCGTTGCAGGGCGACGTGAAGTTCGCTGCCGTGCTGCGGGAGATGGGCGCCCACGTCGACCTGGCGCCGGACTCGGTGACGGTCGCGGGCCCGTCGGACGGCCTCCGCGGCATCACGGTGAACATGCGCGACATCTCGGACACGGTCCCGACCCTGGCGGCGATCGCGCCGTTCGCGTCCGGCCCGGTGCGCATCGAGGACGTCTACAACACGCGCATCAAGGAGTGCGACCGCCTCGACGCGTGCGAGGAGAACCTGCGCGCTCTCGGTATCCAGGTCGAGACGGGCCGCGACTGGATCGAGATCCAGCCGGGACAGCCGACGGGCACCCTGGTGGCGTGCCGCCGCGACCACCGCATCGCGATGGCGTTCAGCATCACGGGCTTGCTGACCGACGGCATCACGCTGGACGACCCGGACTGCGTGAAGAAGACGTTCCCCGGCTTCCACCAGGCGCTGGGGTCCCTGCGGGAGATCTGGGGGATCTAGGGCTGCCCGCCCGGCTGCCACAGCACGTCACCCTCGGGGTTGGCCAGCCGGGCCAGGATGAACAGCAGGTCCGACAGCCGGTTCAGGTACTTCACCGCGATCGGGTTGGTCGCCTCGGGCTCCGCCTCGTGCAGGGCCCAGGCCGACCGCTCCGCCCGGCGGGCCACCGTGCGCGCCTGGTGCAGGAACGCGGCTCCCGGTGTGCCGCCCGGCAGGATGAACGACGTCAGCTTCGGCAGGCGCTCGTTGAACTCGTCGCACCAGCCTTCGAGGCGCTCGACGTACTTCTCGGTGATCCGCAGCGGCGGGTACGGCGGGTCGTCCGAGATCGGCAGGCAGAGGTCCGCACCGACGTCGAACAGATCGTTCTGGACCGTACGCAGCACGTCCGTCACTTCGGCGGGCAGTGCGCCGACCGCGATCGCCAGGCCCAGCACCGAGTTCGTCTCGTCGGTGTCCGCGTACGCGCCCAGCCGCGGCGACGTCTTCGGCACGCGGGAGCCGTCGCCGAGCGCGGTCGTGCCGTTGTCGCCGACCTTGGTGTACACGCGGTTGATGCGAACGACCATGAACCCACCATAGCGGCCCCCGCCCGGGCCGAATCCGGGCGAGAGGGCATGATTGGCGGCCATGAGCGAGCACTTCGACGTGCATGGCGGAGCCCGGCTGGTCGGCGAGGTCGACGTGGTCGGCGCCAAGAACAGCGTGCTGAAGCTGATGGCCGCCGCCCTCCTCGCGGAGGGGACCACGACCATCACGAACTGCCCGCAGATCCTCGACGTCCCGCTGATGGGCGACGTGCTGCGGAGCGTCGGCTGCGAGGTCGTCATCGAGGGCGACACGGCCACCATCACGACGCCGGCCGAGCTGTCGCATCGCGCCGACTCGGCGGCGATGGGCAAGCTGCGCGCGTCCGTCTGCGTGCTGGGGCCGCTGGTCGGCCGGCTCAAGCAGGCCGTCGTGGCGCTGCCGGGCGGGGACGCGATCGGTTCACGGCCGCTGGACATGCACCAGAACGGCCTGCGCAAGCTGGGCGCGACGAGCACGATCGAGCACGGCTGCGTCGTCGCGAAGGCCGAGACACTGGTCGGCGCGCAGATCTGGCTGGACTTCCCGAGCGTCGGCGCGACCGAGAACATCCTGATGGCGGCCGTGCTGGCCGAGGGCACCACGGTCATCGACAACTGCGCGCGCGAGCCGGAGATCGTCGACATCTGCACGATGCTGACCGAGATGGGCGCGAAGATCGAAGGCGCCGGGACGTCGACGCTGACCGTGCACGGCGTCGAGCAGCTGCACCCGACGACGCACAGCGTGATCGGCGACCGGATCGTGGGCGCGACCTGGGCGTTCGCCGCCTCGATGACCCGCGGCGACATCACCGTCCGCGGGGTCAACCCGCACCACCTCGACCTGGTGCTGAACAAGCTGCAGCTGGCCGGTGCGGACGTCGAGACGTTCGGCGACAAGGGTTTCCGCGTGGTCCAGCCGGAGCGCCCGAAGGCGGTCGACTGGGTGACGCTGCCGTACCCCGGCTTCGCGACCGACCTGCAGCCGTTCGCGGTGGCGCTGTCGGCGGTGTCGGAAGGCACGTCGATGATCACGGAGAACGTCTACGAGGCGCGCTTCCGGTTCATCGAGGAGATGGTCCGGCTGTCGGGTGACGCGCGCACGGACGGCCACCACGCGGTGGTCCGCGGCGTCGAGAAGCTCTCGAGCGCGCCGGTCTGGGCGTCGGACATCCGCGCGGGCGCCGGGCTGGTACTGGCGGGCCTGTGCGCGGACGGCGTCACCGAGGTCTGGGACGTCTTCCACATCGACCGCGGCTACCCGCACTTCGTCGAGAACCTGAACCGCCTGGGCGCGAACATCAAGCGCGTCGCGGGCGAGCCGGACCGGAGCTGAATCAGCCGCCCTGCGCGCCCAGCGCGCGCAGGGCGTACTCCACGAGCCGGTCCACGTAATCCGGCTCCGCCTCGGCCTGCCGGACGACCAGGCGCCAGTAGATCGGCGCGGCCAGGACGTCCAGCGCCATCTCCAGGTCGAGGTCCTCGGGCAGTTCGCCGCGTGCGATGGCCCGGCGCAGCATCGCCTCGCCGACCTCGCGCCGCGGCCCGCCGATGTTCTCGCGCGTGCGGCGGCCGCGCTCCGGGTTCCGCGCGTCCTCCGCGACCAGGTCCGGCAGGATCCGCGAGAACAGCGGGTGGGTCAGCCAGTCGATCAGGGCCTGCATCGTTTCGCGGAGGTCGCCGCGCAGTGAGCCGGTGTCCGCCTCCACCGCCCGCGTCACGCTGAACTCCGTGACGACCGCGGCGATCATCTCGTCCTTCGACCGCCAGCGCCGGTAGAGCGCGCTCTTGCCGACACCGGCGCGCTTGGCGACGGCCTCCATCGAGAGCCGGCCGTAGCCCTGCTCGGCGAGCTCGTTCAGGACGGCGTTGGTGATCGCCGACGTGACTTGGTGCTGGAGGACCGCGGCGCCGGTCGGGGTGCGTGCCATGGATCGCAGTCTAACGGGTGGACGAGACGGTACCGTCCCGTCTATCGTGGTTGACGTCGGGACGGTACCGTCTCGTCCGAACGTCGAAGGAGGCTGCGATGCGCGACTTCGTCGAGCACGCGCTCGATCTGCTGCTGAAGCACGACATGAACGGGTTCGCCGGGCTGTGGGCCGAGGACGGCGTCCTCGAGTTCCCGTTCGCCGGTCCGGGCTACCCGAACCGCGTCGAAGGGCGCGAGGCGATCCGCGAGTACCTGCGCGACTACCCGAACCTGCTGGACATCCGCGAGGTCACCGCGAAGACCGTGCACGAAACGACCGACCCGGCCGTGGTCGTCGTCGAATTCACCGTTGCCGGAGTCGTGGTGGCGACGCAGAAGCCGTACGAGCTGTCGTACATCGCCGTGATCACGGTTTCGGACGGTCTAATCCGCCACTACCGCGACTACTGGAGCCCGCTCGCCGCGGCGGAGATCCTCGGCGGCGCCGACGAGCTGACGGCGGCGTTCGGTGGCTGACGTCCTGGTCCTCGGCGGCACCGGCACCACCGGCCGCCGGGTCGTCGCCGGCCTGCGTGCCGGGGGCTTCGCGGCCCGGGCGGCCACGCGGAAGCCGGGCGAGGCCGGGCAGGTCCGGTTCGACTGGGCGGATCGGTCGACCCACGCCGACGCGCTGCGCGGAGTCTCCGCGGTCTACCTGCTGGCGCCGATCGGCGAGGCTTCGCCGGCCGGCCTGGTGGCGCCCTTCCTGGACGACGCGCTGGCGGCGGGCGTCCGGCGGGTCGTGCTGCTCAGCTCTTCGGCGGTCACGCCCGACACCCCGGGCCTCGGCGACCTGCAGCGGCTGGTGCGCGCGGCACCGGAGTGGGCCGTGCTGAAGCCGTCCTGGTTCATGCAGAACTTCACCGGCGAGCACCTGGTCGCCCAGGGGGTGCGGGACGGCGAGATCGTCACGGCCACCGGCGACGCGCGGGTCGCGTTCGTCGACGCCGGCGACATCGCGGCGGTCGCCGTCCGCGCGCTGACCGATCCGGTACCGCACAACACCGACCACGTCCTGACCGGGCCGGCCGCGTTGAGCTACGCCGAAGCGGCGGCGATCGTGTCCGCGCGCCTCGGCCGCCCGGTGCGGCACCGCGCGGTCGGCACCGAGGCCTTCGCGGCTTCACTGACGACGTCCGGGATCCCCGCGGAGTTCGCCCGCGTGCTCGCCGCCCTGGACGAGGACATCCGGCGCGGCGCCGAAGACCGCGTCACCCCGGCCGTCGAGCAGGTCACCGGGCGGCCGCCCCGTTCGTTCGAAACCTTTGTGCAGGAGGAAATCCGATGAAGCAGCTGATGTTCGAAGAAGACCGGCAGTTCTGGTTCGAGACCCTCCGCCTGTTCGGCCACGCGGCCTACGGCGGCTCGGACTTCGGCGAGGTCCTCGCGGCGGCGTCGACGGTGACGCCGGGCGACTACGACAGCTGGCACGACGCCTACCGCGCGCTGGCCGACCGCCTGTACGCCGAAGCGGCCGACGCCGGCCCGGTCACCGCGCGGGACCTGCTGCTGCGCGCGTCGACGTACTACTTCTCGGCGGAGTTCTTCCTCCACGGCGACCCGGCGGACCCGCGCATCGCGGCGGCCTACGACCGCAGCGTCGAGTGCTTCCGCGGCGCGGAGGTGGCCGAGCCGGTCGAAATCCCGTACGAGGGCACGATTCTGCGCGGGTACTTCTACCGCGCGCCGGGTGCCGGGCCGAAGCCGTTGCTGATCATGCACAACGGTTTCGACGGCAGCGCCGAGGAATGCCACTTCATGGGCGCGGCCGCGGGGGCCGCGCACGGTTACCACGTCCTGACGTTCGACGGCCCGGGCCAGCCGAGCGCGATCCGGCACGAGAAGCTCGTGTTCCGCCCGGACTGGGAGCACGTGGTGACGCCGGTGGTCGACTTCGCCCTGGCCCTCGACGGAGTCGACCCGGAACGCATCGCGCTGCTGGGGGTGAGCCTGGGCGGCGAGCTGGCCCCGCGCGCGGCGGCGTTCGAACACCGGCTGGCGGCCGTGGTCGCGGTGGACGGCGTGTACGACGCGGGCGCGGCGGTGACGGGTCTGCTGCCCTGGCCGCGCGAGGAGATCGTGCGCCGGGCCCGGGCCGCGGAGGACGAGGAGTTCGACGCACTGCTCGCGGCGGGCCGCGAGGCGAGCCCGACGCTGCGCTGGGCGTGCGACCACGGCCGTTACGTCCTGGGCGCGGCGACCGACCGCGAGTTCATCGCGAAGTACCTGGAGTACACGCTCGAGGACGGCGTCGCGGAGAAGATCGAGTGCCCGGTCCTGGTCTGCGAAGCGGCGGACGACCTGTTCTTCGGCGGCGACCAGGAGACCGAGCCGAGGCGGCTGTATGCGCACCTGGAGGCGCCGAAGACGCTGCTGACGTTCACGGCGGAGGAGGGCGCGGACGCGCACTGCCACGTCGGAGCCCAGCGCCTGGCGGCGGGCCGCATCTACGACTGGCTGGACCGGACGCTCTAGCCTTCGAGGGCGAGCGCCGCGCCGAACCCGACCAGCGCGGCGCCCGTCGCGCCGTCCATCGCCCGGCGGACCTTGCGCTGCTGCAACCAGCCCCGCACCCGGTGCACGAAGAACAACAGCACCACCTGCCACACCACGCCCAGGGCCGCGACCGTGTACGCCAGCAGCAGCGCATCGCCCTGGTCGGTGACTCCCGGCGTCAGGAACTGCGGCAGCACCGACAGGTACAGCACGATCACCTTCGGGTTGGTGATGTTGGACAGGAACCCTTCGCGGAACCGCCGTCCGCGGGAGGCGCGGGCTTTCCGGACGTCGTCGAGGGCGGCGTAGTTCCCGCGCCAGGCGCCGCGGAGGGCTTGGATGCCGAGGAAGACCAGGTAGGTCGCGCCGAGCCACTTCACCGTCTCGAACACCGGCTGGGAGCGGGTGATCACCGTGCCCAGGCCGAATGCCGCCGCCGTCCCCTGGAGGAAGTTCGCGAGCGTGATCCCGGCGCACGCCCAGCCGCCGCCCCGCGCCCCGCCGGTCAGGGCGTTCTTCAGCACGACCATGGTGTCCGGGCCCGGCATCATCGCCAGGAAGGCCATCATCCCGGCGAAGGCCGCGTAGGTGTGCCAGGTCATCAGGCCTCCAGGGCGAGGGCGGCGCCGAAGCCGAGCAGGGCGGTACCGGTGACGCCGTCCAGCGCGCGACGCACCCGGCGGCGCTCCAGCCACGCCCGCACGCGGTGCACGAACACCAGCAGCACCAGCAACCACAGCATGCCCAGCACGGCGACGGTGTAGGCGAGGGCGAGCGCGTCCCACGTCGTGGTGCGGACCGGGTCGAGGAACTGGGGAAGGACGGACAGGTACAGCACCAGCACCTTCGGGTTGGTGATGTTGGAGAGGAAGCCCTCACGGAACCGCCGGAAGCCCCCGCCCCGCCGCTGCCGGCCCTCTTCGACGGCGTGGTAGTTGCCGCGGAAGGCGCCCCGCAGCGCCTGGAACCCGAGGAAGACGAGATAGGCGGCGCCGGCCCACTTGAGCGCGAGGAACACCGGCTGCGACCGGGCGATGAGGACGCCGAGCCCGAGAGCCGCCGCGCTGCCCTGCACGACGTTGCCGGCGAAGATGCCCACCGACGCGAGCAGCCCGCCCCGGAACCCGCCGGACAGCGCGTTCTTGAGCATCACCATCGTGTCCGGCCCCGGCGCGAGGACGATCAGGACCACGATGACCAGGTAACTCCCGTAGGCACTCCACGTCACGGCTCCCCACGCTAATCGAGAGGGCTGGGGCTGGTCTCGCGGATTTCGGTCACACAGTCCACAAGTCGCGCAAGCCGGCCTTCCGCTGGCTTGGGCAGGAGGTCATGGGTTGGTGCCCACCACCCCGAAGCCGGATTGTCACTACGGCCGGTGGTACCGCGTCAAGGCGGGAAAGCGTGCCTTGACCCGGCACCGCCGCGGTCCAAGCTGCTGATCAACGTCCTCCCGGCGTAGCCCGGGGCTCGATCA
>NZ_JBSFNC010000175.1:0-16925 GCF_053586895.1 Amycolatopsis sp. NPDC003731
GCGGACCTCAGGCGTCCCGAATGAGTCATTCGCGACACCGGTGGAAGCCGCACGCGGGCCGGCGCCGGTCAGCGGTCGCCGGCCGGTGGCCGGGTGCCCAGCAGCCGGTGGGCACGCAGGGCCATCTGGATCTCCAGGCGCTTCGCCGGGTCCGCCAGCCGGTCGCCGAACAGCTCGCTCAGCTGGCTCACGCGGTAGCGGACCGTCTGGGGGTGGATCCGCAGGGCCTGCGCGATCTCCGGCGTGTTCCCGTTGTGCTCCAGCCAGCTCAGCAGCGTTTCGGCCAGCCGGGTCTGCTGCTTGGCCGTCAGGCCGGCGAACGGGGACAGTGCCTTCGCCGACAGCTCGTCGAGCAGGAAGCGGTCGATCAGCAGCCAGTGCGTCGCCAGGTGGTCGGCCGTGTGCGTGACCGGGTCGTCGCCCGCCAGGCCGCGGCGAACCAGGTCGAGCGTGCGGCGGGCCCACCGCAGGGACGTCGCCGCTTCGGCCGGGCGGACGCGGGGGCCGACCGCCGCGCGCCAGCCCGGGAGGCGGCCTTCGAGGCCGCGCAGGTCGCGGTCCGGGTTCGGGGTCAGCAGGCACGGCTCGGGGCCGTCGAGATCGACGAGCACGTCGGCGGCCATCTGCGGGGTCGGCGGTGGGTGCCGGTCGGTCTGCGGGTCGAGCGCGACGACCGTGACCCACTCCGGGATCTCCCACTGCGCCGCCTCGGCCAGCGTCGCCAGGGTGGCCGGGGACGACGGCGGGGTGGCCAGCAGCAGTTCGAAGAGCCGGCGCCGGCGGCGCTCGAGCGTGCCGGTCGCCATCGCCTGCGCCAAGGTGTACCCCTCGACCGAGTACGCGGAAATCTCTTCCACGTAGGCGAAAATGGCTTCCGCGCCGACGCACAGCACGGCCGCCGGGAACCGGTAGGCCTGGCCCAGTTCGGCCACGTACCGCCACGCCGCCCGCCCACCCGCGCGGTAGGCGGCCTGTAGGGAATTGAGGCTGCCGCCGTCGTGGTGGACGCGCTTGCCGACCTCCACGAACAGCTTCGGCCAATCGTCCTGTGTGGACGCCAGGTCCTCGATGCTGTCGATGCAGCTGAGGACCGCCTGCTCGATCGCGAGCACGGTCATCTTGCCGAACTCGCCCTCGAGGGGCTTGGCGTATTCGGGAACGGCCTTCTGGACCTCGTCGAGGATCCGCCGGGCGAGCGGGTCGGCGTGCGCCCGGAAGCGCCCGGCCAGTTCGGTGGGCAGCGAGCACCACAGCTGCCGCGCGCGGCCGGTGCCCCGCGGGTGCGGAATCGCCGCCTGCGTGATCGTCCGGCTCATGGTTCAGACCCCTTGCCGCGCCGCCTGGAGACTTCGCGCCGTCGTCGGCGCGAACGTCATGTACTCACACGGGAACGGACTTGGCAACCGGCGTCCCTGCCCCGGGCGCGGGTTCTGTCACGCCGGGACCAACGGCCGCACCGGAGTTTGTCACCTGCCCGACAAAGCGGAACGCTAATCGCGGCAAAGGTTTCCGGGATTCGATTTGTGAACTCAGGCGGTATCTTCGCGCCCTGTCCGGTTGTTAGCGTGATCAACCGGCATGCGTGAGGAGAAAACCCGATGACGGCGCTTGTTTCCTGGTGTTTCCGCCGGGCCGGCGTCGTTGTCGTGCTGTGGCTGCTGGCGCTGGGCGGGCTGGTTTCCGCCGCGCTGCACACCGGCGCGGCCTTCCGCGACACCGTGGACCTGCCCGCCGCGGACAGCACGGCCGCGGCGAACCTGCTGCGCGCCACCGGGGCCGGTGGCGCCGGGGAACGCGTCGTCGTGCGCTCGCCGGACGGCCCGGTCGACACCGGTGCGGGCCGCGTCCGGCTCGACGCGCTCGCCGCCCGGCTGGCGGCGTTGCCGCACGTCGTGGCGGTCGAGCCGCCGCCCGGTCAGGTGTCCGCCGACCGGCGGACCGCGGTGCTCACCGTGCGCTTCGACGCCCCGGCCGCCGACCTCGGCCAGGGAACGGCCGACGCGCTCGCCGCCACCGTCCGCGACGCCGAGGGCCTGACCGCGGGCGCGTCCGGCGAGCTCGCCGCGATGACGGCCGCCGCGCCCGACCTCGGCAACGCCGGCATCGGCCTGCTCGCCGCGGCCGTGGTGCTGCTGGTGGCCTTCGGCTCGGTGACCTGCGTGCTGCTCCCGGTCCTCACCGCGGCGGTCTCGGTCGGCTGCGCGCTGGCCGCCGTGACGCTGTTGTCGCACGTCATGACGATGCCGAAGATCAGCACCGAGATCGCCGCGCTGCTCGGGCTCGGCGTCGGCGTCGACTACGCGTTGTTCGTGCTCACTCGCTACCGGCAGGGCCGCCGGGACGGCGCCGATCCGGCGGGCGCGCTGGCCGTCGCGGCCGCGACCTCCGGCCGGAGCGTGGTGTTCGCCGGGATCACCGTGTGTGTCTCGCTGGCCGGGATGGTCACCGTCGGCCTGCCGTTCCTGGACGGGATCGCGGTCGCCGCCGCGGTCTCGGTCCTGCTGACCGCGTTCGCCGCGCTGACCCTGCTGCCCGCGCTGCTGCGGCTCGTCGGCCGGCGGATGCGCCTGCGCCCGGACGCCGGGGCCGGCCGGTGGGCCCGGCTCGCCCGGTCGGTCACCGCGCGTCCCGGCCCGTACACCCTCGCCGCCCTGCTGGTCGTGGCCGTGCTCGCGCTCCCGATGACCGGGCTGCGGCTCGGCGTGCCGGACGCCGCGCTCGACCCGCCCGGCAGCGTCACCCGGACCGCCGCCGAACTGCTGAAGGAGGGCTTCGGGCCGGGCGCCGACGCGCCGCTGCTGGTGGTCGGCACCGGCGGCGAATCGGTGGGCACGCTGCGGGAAGCCCTCCTCGCCAGCGCTGACGTCGCCCCGCCGGCCGCGCTGCCCGGCGGTGGCTGGCTGCTGACGGTGCTCCCGCGTACGGGCGGCGGCGACCCGGCGACCGGTGACCTGCTCGCTTCGACGCGGGTGATGGCCAAGCTCATCGGCAGCCCGGACGCGCACGTCGGCGGGGTCGTCGCGGCCCGGGCGGACTTCTCCGCGGCGATCACCGAGCGGCTGCCGCTGTTCCTCGCCGCCGTCGTCGGGATTTCGGTCCTGCTGCTGGCCTGGGTGTTCCGCAGCGTGCTGATCCCGCTCACCGCGGCGGCGATGAACCTGCTGACCGCGGCCGCGACGACCGGGGCGGTGGTGTTCGCCTTCGGGGGCCCGATCGAGCCGTACCTGCCCGTCTTCCTGTTCGCCGGGCTGTTCGGGCTGTCCATGGACTACGAGGTCTTCCTCATCGCCCGCATCCAGGAGGCGTGGCGCCGCCACGGCGACACCCGTGCGGCCGTCGTCGACGGCGTCGCGGCGACCGGCCGGACCATCACCGCGGCCGCGCTGATCATGGCGCTCGTGTTCGTGTCGTTCGCCTTCGTCGACGCCCGGGTGGTGCGCGAGGCCGGCGTCGGGCTCACCGTCGCCGTGCTCCTGGACGCCGTCGTCGTCCGGTGCGTGCTCGTCCCCGCGGTGATGGCCCGGCTGGGTGCGGCGAACTGGTGGTTCCCGCGCCGCAAGGCCGTCGTTCCCGGCGAGCTCGTGGGGAGCACGCAATGACCCGGCGGACCCTGGTCGTACTCGCGCTGGGCGCCTTCGTCACGGCCCTGGACAACACGATCGTCGCCGCGGGAGCGCCGTCCATCGCCCGCGAGCTCGCCCTCGACGTCGGGGCTCTGTCATGGATCGCGCTCGGGTACATGCTCCCGTTCGCCGGGCTCCTGCCGGTGGCGGGCGCGCTGGTCGACCGCTGGGGCCGGCGCCCGGCCCTGATCGGCGCCCTCCTCGCCTTCGGGGCCGGTGCGGCGGCGGGCGGGCTGGCGGGCACGGCGTGGCTCCTGGTCGCCGCACGGGTCCTCCAGGGCATGGCGGCCGCGTTCCTGGTGCCGGGCCTGCTCAGCCTGCTGCGCACCAACCTCGACGCGCGCGGGCGGACGCTCGGCGCGGCGGTGTGGACGGCCTGCCTGGCGGCCGCGCTGGCCCTCGGCCCGGCGCTCGGCGGCGTCCTGAGCGAATACTGGGGCTGGGCCTGGATCTTCTTCGTCAACCTGCCGTTCGTGGCCGCGATGCTCGTGCTGCTGCCCTCGACCGTGCCGCCCGGCCGCGGCGCAGGGACTCGCGCGCCACCGGCGTCGGCGATGATCCTGGTGACGGCGAGCCTGGTGCTGCTCACCACCGCGCTGGCCGAACCCGGGCTCCGGCTCCCGCTGCTGGCCGCCGGGACCGCGCTCGGCGTGGCGTTCCTCGTCCGCGAACGGCGCGCAGCCGAGAGGCTGGTCCCGCCGGCCCTGACCGGGAACCGGGTGTTCCTGGGGTCGCTCGGCCTGCAGCTGCTGTGGGGTCTGGGGATCTCCGGGATCTTCTTCTTCACGCCGTTGCTGCACCAGGAGTTCCTCCGGCTCGGCCCGGCCGGCGCCGGGCTGCCGCTGGTGCTGGTCGCGGTGGCGGTGGTGGCCGCGACCCCGCTGGTGCCGGCGGCCGTCGCCCGCCACGGTCCACTTCGGACGGTGGCGGCGGGGCTGGTCGTGGTCGGCGCGGGGCTGCTCGCCCTCGCCGCGGTGAACCACGTGCCCGCGCTGTGGCCGCGCGTGCCCGGCATGGTCCTGATCGGCGCGGGCTCGGCCTTCACCGTCCCGATGACCTCGCACGCGCTCGACGTCGTGGCCGAGCGGTATTCCGGGACGGCGTCGGGATGGCTCACCGCGGGCCGGGAACTGTCGAGCGCGCTGGGTGTCGCGCTGATCGGCGCGGTGCTGACGTCGGTGCGCGCGGCCCGGCTCGACGCCGGCGTCCCCGCCGGGGCGGCGCTCGCCGGCGGGTACACCGCGGGCCTGCTCGTCGCGGCCGGGCTGACGTTCGCCGGCGCGCTGCTGGCCGTGCGCGTGCCGCGGGACCGGCCCGCCGAGACCTCGTCGCCGCGTGACAAACGTGCTGTCCCATAACCCGTTTCCCCGTGAGTACCGGAGATCGAATCGTTGACAACCGCATCGGCGCGGTTATTCACTGCGCCGGTAAACGCTCTCTGCGAGGATGCCTTGGAAACCATTTCCCGGCCGGTTCCCGGCACCGGTGCCCCCGTCGCCGCCGGCGAGTCCTTCGCGACCCTCCTGGGTCAGTGGGCGCGCCGCCTCGGCGACCGGATCGCCGTGACCCACCTCGACCACCGCGACGGCGGAGACGGCCGGGCGGTCACGCTCACCTGGCGCGAGCTCGACGAGCGGGTCGAGGCGGTCGCGGCCCGGCTGTCCGAAGTGGCCGGTCCGGGGGAGCGGGCGGCGGTGCTGGCCGGGCAGTCCGCCGGGTACGTCGTCGCGTTCCTCGGTGCGCTGCGGGCGGGACTGGTCGCGGTGCCGCTGTTCGCGCCCGGCCTGCCCGGGCACGCGGGCCGGCTGGCCGCGGCGCTCGCCGACTGCGGCCCGCGCGTCGTGCTGACCACGGCCGGAGAATCCGGGGCGGTCACCCGGTTCCTCGCCGGTTCGCCGGTCGACCCGGTGGTGGTCGACGTCGACACGGTGCCGCCGGCGAAGCCGCGCGAGTGGCCCCAGCCCGATCCGGACGCTCCGGCGTACCTGCAGTACACGTCCGGGTCGACGCGCTCGCCGGCCGGGGTCGTGCTGACCCACCGCAACGTCCTCGCCAACGCCCGTCAGGCCTGTGCGGCCTACGGCGCCGAAAGCGGGACCACGTCGGCGGTCAGCTGGCTGCCGCTGTTCCACGACATGGGGCTGATCCTCGGCATCGGCGCGCCGATGGCCGGCGGGCTGGAGTCGGTCCTGATGGACCCGCTGGCGTTCCTCGAACGGCCCGTGCGCTGGCTGCGGGCCCTCTCGGCCAGCCCGGGCGCGATCAGCGCGGCCCCCAACTTCGCCTACGCCTACTGCGCTTCCCGCGTCACCGAGGCGGACAAGGTCTACCTCGAGCTGAGCCGGGTCGTCTCGCTGATCAACGGTAGCGAGCCGGTGCTGCCGGCGACGATCGCGAAGTTCCACGACGCCTTCGCCGAGTGCGGGCTGCGGCCGGAGGTGCACCGGTCCTCCTACGGGCTGGCCGAGGCCACCGTGCTGGTTTCGGTGACCGACGCGGGGAAACCGCCGCGGCAGATCACCTTCGACCGGGCGCGGCTCGCCGCCGGGTACGCGGAGCCCGCCGTCCCGGGCGCGTCCACCACGACGCTCGTCTCGTGCGGCCGCCCGGCCGGCCAGCGGGTGCGGATCGCCGACCCGGTGACCGGGCGGCCCGCCGGACCGGGCGAGGTCGGCGAAATCCGGGTCAGCGGCCCCAACGTCGGCCGCGGGTACTGGGGCCGGGCGGAAGCGTCGGCGGCCACCTTCGGGCTGCCCCCGCTCGATCCGGAGACCGGCGAGGGCTGGCTGGCGACCGGCGACCTCGGCGTGGTCTTCGACGGCGAGCTGTTCGTCACGGGCCGGCTGAAGGACCTGGTCGTCGTCGACGGCCGCAACCACTACCCCCAGGACATCGAGCAGACCGTCGAGGACCACCCGGCCGTCCGGCCGCATTCGGCCGCGGCCTTCGCGATCGACGGCGCCGACGGGGAAGCCGCGGTCGTCGTCCTCGAACGCGCGAAAGGCAGCGAAACCGACGTCGCCGAAGCCGCCGCGGCCCTGCGGGCGGCGGTGTCGGCCGGCCACGGCCTGCGCCTGCACGACGTCGTCTTCCTGCCACCGGGCGAGGTGCCCCGCACGTCCAGCGGCAAGATCAGCCGCGCCCGGAGCCGGGTGTCCTACCTGGACGGTGCGCTCACCGCGCGGCGGCTCGGATGAGCGCGCCGGACGCCGCGGCGATCCGCGACTGGCTCGTCAGCCGGATCGGCGTCGCCGATGTGGACCGGCCGTTGCACGAAACCGGACTGTCCTCACGGGACGCGACCAGCCTGGCGGCCGACCTCGGCGCGTTCGTCGGCCGCCCGCTCGCCCCGACCCTGGTGTGGCAGTACCCGACGATCACCGCGCTCGCCTCGCATCTGTCCACTGTGGATCCGTCATCGGCGTACGTGCCGTTGGCGGAGGACGGCGAGCCGATCGCGGTCATCGGCCTCGGCTGCCGCCTGCCGGGCGGGATCGAATCCCCGGAAGCGTTCTGGCGGTTCCTCGACGCGGGCGGCGACGGCATCGGCGACGTCCCCGAGGGCCGCTGGGAGACGTTCGCGCCGGCGGAGGACCTCGCCGGCGTGCCGGCACGCGGCGGGTTCCTCGGCGACATCGCCGGGTTCGACGCCGAATTCTTCGGCATCACCCCGCGGGAAGCCGCGGCGATGGACCCGCAGCAGCGGATGCTCCTGGAGGTCGCCTGGTCGGCACTGGAACACGCGGGGATCCCGCCGGCCACGCTGCGCGGCAGCCGGACGGGGGTGTTCGTCGGGCTGTCGGCCACCGAGTACGGCTCGCTGACGATGACCGACGTCGCGGGGGTCGACGTCTGGGCAAGCACCGGCGCGGCGGCGAGCATCGCGGCGAACCGGCTGTCGTACCTGCTCGACCTGCGCGGACCCAGCCTGACACTGGACACGGCGTGCTCGTCGTCGCTGGTGGCGGTGCACCAGGCGGTGCAGAGCCTGCGCCGCGGCGAAAGCGAGACGGCGCTGGTCGCCGGGGTGAACGTCCTGCTCTCGCCCGGCATCACGGCGGGCTTCCACCGGGCGGGCGTGCTGGCCGCGGACGGGCACTGCAAGCCGTTCGACGCCGCCGCCGACGGAATCGCCCGGGGCGAGGGCTGCGGCGTCGTCGTGCTGAAGCCGCTGCGGGCGGCCCGCGGTGATCGGGTGCTGGCGGTGATCCGCGGCAGCGCGGTGAACTCCGACGGCCGGTCCAACGGCCTGACGGCCCCGAACCCGGACGCCCAGGCGGCCCTGCTGCGCGACGCGTACGCCACGGCGGGCGTCGATCCGTCCTCAGTGGACTACGTCGAGGCGCACGGGACCGGGACACCGCTGGGGGACCCGCTGGAGGCGGGTGCGCTGGCGGCCGTGCTCGGGGCGGGACGGCCGGCGGACCGTCCGCTGCTGCTGGGGTCGGTGAAGAGCAACCTGGGCCACCTCGAAGGCGCGGCCGGGATCGCGGGGCTGCTGAAGGTGGTGCTGGCGATGACGCACCGGCGGGTGCCGCCGAGCCTGCACTTCCGTGCGCCGAACCCGCACATCGACTTCACCGGGCTGCGGGTCGTTTCGGCGGGCACGGACTGGCCGCGCTACTCGGGGACGGCGCGGGCCGGGGTGTCGGCGTTCGGTTTCGGCGGGACGAACGCGCACCTGGTGGTGGAGGAGTGGCCGGCCGCGTCGTTCCCGGTCCGGGCCGGTGACGGTGGTCCGCAGGTGTTCGCGCTGTCGGCCCGGTCGGCGGAAGTGTTGCGTGCGCGGGCGGGCGAGCTGGCGGATTGGCTGGCGGAGGATTCCGCGCCGCTCGACGCGGTCGCGTCGACGCTGGCGCACCGCCGGGAGCACCTGCCGGTGCGCGGGGCGGTGGTCGGGGAGAGCCGCGACGAGGTGGTCGAGGCTCTGCGAGACCTGGCCGCCGGTACCGAACGCCCCCATGTGGCGTCGGAGGCGCCCGACGCCGCATCGGGGCGCTGGGGTGAGCGGGGTGTGGTCTTCGTCTTCTCCGGCTATGGCTCGCAGTGGTCCGGCATGGGACGCCAGCTGCTTCGCGCCGAACCCGCGTTTCGGGCCGAAATCGAGGCGCTCGATCCCGTCTTCCGCGCCGAAGCCGGGTTCTCGCTGCGCGACGCGCTCGAGCACGACCTGCCCGACCTCGCCGCGACCCAGCTCGCCCTGTTCGGCGTGCAGCTCGCCCTGGCCGCTCTCTGGCGGGCACACCAGGTCGTGCCCGCCGCCGTGCTCGGGCACTCGATGGGCGAGGTGGCCGCCGCCGTCGTGGCCGGGGCGCTCGACGTCGCCGATGGCCTGAAGGTCATGGCCGCCCGGGCCCGGCTGCTCGCCGAACTCGACGAACGCGGTGGCGGGGCGATGGCCGTCGTCGAGCTCACGGCCGCCGAACTCGCCGCCTTCCCCGACGTCACCATCGCCGTCTACGCCTCGCCCACCCAGTGCACCATCAGCGGGGCCGCCGACGACGTCGACACCGTGGTCGCGCACGCCGAAAGCCTCGGCCGGCTCGCCCGGCGGCTGCCGGTCGGGGGCGCCGGGCACTCCGCGGCCGTCGAGCCGGTGCTCGGCCCGTTCCGCGACGCGGTGGCGGGGCTGACTCCCGCACCACCGAAAGTCCGGTGCTACAGCAGTGTTCACGACGAGCCGCCGGCCTTCGACGTCGAGTACTGGGCGGCGAACCTGCGCCGTCCGGTGCGGTTCAGCCAGGCCGTGGCCGCGGCGGCCGCCGACGGGCACACCGTCTTCGTCGAAGTCTCGCCGCACCCCGTGGCGCTGGCCGCGCTCGAGCAGTCCGGCGTCTTCGGCCTGCCTTCGGGGAGCCGCCGGATCGACGAGCGGACGGCGTTCCTGACCAGCCTGGCCCGGCTGCACGTCTTCGGTCACCCCGGCGTGCTGGCCGCCCGGCCGCAGACGCCGCCGGTCGAGCTGCCCGGCCCGGTCTGGCGACACGAGCGCTTCTGGCCGCGCCGGACCGTCCGCACCGCCGGTGCCCACCCGCTGCTCGGCGTGCACATCGAGGACCCCGGCGGCGGGCACCTGTGGCGCGGCGACGTCGGCACGGCCGCGCTGCCGTGGCTGGCCGACCACACCGTCCGGGACGTCCCGGTGTTCCCGGCCACCGGCTTCCTCGAACTCGCGCTCGCCGCGGCCGGTCCGGGCGGCCGCGTCCAGGACCTCGAACTGCACGAAGTCCTCCCGCTCGGCGACCACACCGAGGTGACCACGACGCTCCGTGGCAGCGAGCTGAGTGTCCACACGAGAACCGGGCCGTGGATCCGGCACGCCACCGCGCGGATCGGCACCGGCGGCACGCCGTCGGCACCGTTCGGGGAAACCGCCGGGGAGCCGGTCGACGTCTACCGGGCGCTGGCCGAGCTGGGGCAGTCCTACGGCCCGGCGTTCCGCGGCCTGCGCCGGGTGACCGCCGCGCCCGGGCGCGCGTCGGCGTCGATCGCGCAGCCGGAGACCGGTCATCCCGCGTACGTGCTGCATCCCGCGCTCGCCGACGCCTGCCTGCACGCGCTGGCGGCGGCCGTCGGCGAGGCGGACACGCTCTACCTGCCGCTCAGCGTGGGGGAGGTGGTGCTCGTGGGCGACCCCGGCCGCGGCGTGCGGGTGGACGCGGTGCTCAAGGAGTCCGGCGACGGCGTGCTCGGCAGCGTCCAGCTGGTCGACGCCGGCGACGTCGTCCTGGTCGAATTCCGCGACGTCTACTGCCGCCCCTACCGCGACGCGGCGGTGGCCCGGCTGCTGTTCGAGGCGGCCTGGCAGCCGACGCCGCTGCCCGCCGCCCCGGAATTGTCGGTGCCGGCCGGTAGCGTGGAAAACGGGGGGCGCCCCCGCGGGCAGCGCTGGATCGTGCTGTCGGAGGACGATCGCGAGTTCGCGGGCGACGACGTCCGGACCGCCCGCCTCGGCGATCGGGCCGAGCTCGCGAAACTCCTGCGCGACGGCGAACCGGCCGCGGTCCTCGCCCTGCTCGGCGCCGCGGCCGAGCCCGATCCCGTGCGCGGGGCGCGCCTGGTCGAGACCCTGGCCGGGGTCGTCGCCGAGCTGGCCGAACTACCCGTGGCGCCGAGGTTGTGGCTGGTGAGCGCCGGTGCGCACGCCGTCGATCCCGGCGAGCGGGGCGACCCGGCGTTGGCGGCGCTGCGCGGGCTCGTGCGCGTGCTGGCGTTCGAGCACCCCGAACTGAGGGTGAGCCACGTCGACGGGCTGGATCGGCTGCGGGACGAGGTCCGCGCGGACGGGCCGGACGACGAAGTCGCCTGGCGCCACGGCGTCCGGTACACGCGGCGCCTGAGCCGTCCTGCCCTCGGCGACCCGGTGCGCGAGCCGGTCCGCGACGGCGCGTACATCATCACCGGCGGCCTCGGCGGCCTGGGCCTGGCCGCGGCGCGGTGGCTGGCCGAGCGGGGCGCGACGCGGCTGGTGCTGAACAGCAGGCACGCCGCCGATCCCGGGCTGGGCCTCGACGTCCGCGTGGTGCCCGGCGACATCGCCGCCCCCGGCACGGCCGAAACCCTGGTCGCGGCGGCCGTCGAAGGAGGCGTGCCGCTTCGCGGGGTGCTGCACGCCGCCGGTGTCCTGGCCGACGGCGCCGCGATCAGCCTCGACGGCGACGCGCTCGACGCGGTCTGGCGGCCGAAGGCGCTGGGCGCGTGGCGGCTGCACGAGGCGACGGCGGGGCACGACCTCGACTGGTGGCTGGTGTATTCCTCGGCGGCGGCGTTGTTCGGATCACCGGGCCAGGCCGCGTACGCGACGGCGAACGCGTGGGCCGACGCGCTCGTCACGTGGCGCCGCGCCCAGGGGCTTCCGGCGGCGACGATCGGCTGGGGCGCGTGGGGCGAGGTCGGTGCGGCGGCCGGCTCGGCGAACCCGGTGCTGGAGCCGCTCGGCACCGAGGAAGCGCTGTCGGCGTTGGAGTTCGTGCTCGCGCGGGACCGGGCGGCGACCGGGGTGGCCCGGGTGGATTCGGGGACGGTGCTGGAGATGTTCCCGCGGCTGGGGGAGCGGCCGTTCTTCGCGCTCTTCTCACCAGGGCACTCAACGTCTGCTTGGGACGGCCTGGACGCGCTGCGCTCGGGCACCCCGGAGGCGGCCCGCGAGGCGATCGCTGCGCACTTGGCGGGGGTGATCGCGGACCTGCTGGGGTTGGCGGAAGTCGACCGGACGGTACCGCTCACGCGGCTGGGGCTGGATTCGCTCTCGGCGATGCGGGCTCGCGGCGCGGTGGAACGGGACTTCGGGGTGCCGTTGCCGATTCCGCTGCTACTGCGCGGGGCCAGCCTGGGGGAGCTTGCCGCGCACTTGGCCGAGCAGGCGGGCTTCGGGGTGGCTGCGCCGGCCGCCGCGCCGGTCGTCACCGGGCCGCGGGATCCCGCCGAACGGTGGGTCGCCCGGCACTGGCGAGCCGTCCTCGGCGGGCCCGAACCGGGCGTCCACGACCGCTTCGACGGCGACCCCGCCCAGGCTCGGCAACTCAGGGCGGCCTTCGCCGAGCACCTCACCGACGTCCCCGGCGAAGACCGGCTCTTCGCCACGCCCACCATCGCCGCGATGGCCGATCTCCTGCGCGCCGAGCTCGAAGGCCACGGCGGCGGCCCGGTGCGGCTCCTGCGGGACGGCGTCGGCGGCGAGCCCGTCTTCCTCTTCCACCCCGCCGGCGGCACCGCGAGCGTCTACCGCGAACTCGCCCGGCTGCTCCCCGAAGGCCGGCCCGTCTACGCTTTCGAACGGCTCGACGAAGAGCAGACCGTCGAAGGCAAGGCCGCCCGGTACGCCGAACTCGTCCGGGACATCCAGCCCCACGGCCCCTACCGGCTGGGCGGCTGGTCGTTCGGCGGCTGCCTCGCCTACGAGACCGCGCGTCGGCTGAACGGCGCCGAACTCGTCTTCCTCATCGACACCATCCTGCCGCTGCCCGCCAGCGGCGCCCCGGCCGACCAGCTCCTGGACCGCTTCGACCGGTTCGCCGACCACATCTCCCGGACCTACGGCGTCGCCTTCCGGGTGCCCCGCGAGGAACTGGCGGAGCTCGACGAAGACGCTCAGATCCACCGGGTCATGGCCAAGCTCACCGAGCAGGTGCCGGACATGGGCGCCGGCGTCCTCAAGCACCAGTACGAGTCCTATGTGGACGCGCGGGTGGCCGAGCGGTACACGCCGCAAACCTACGACGGGCGGGTGGTCCTGCTGCGCGCGCAGGAACCGCACCCGCTCACCACCACATTGGACCCGCGGTACCTGCGCACCGACGACGCCCTCGGCTGGGACGAGCACTGCCGTGACCTCGAAGTCGTCCGGGTTCCCGGTGATCACGTGTCGATGATCGATCCACCGCACGTGGCGGTGCTGGCCGAACGGCTCGGGGCGGTGGTGCGGTGATGGACGAGCTCACCCCGACCACCGCGTTCCGGATCGCCGATCTCGCCGCCCGGCAGGACGAAGCCGTCCGGATCGCCGAAAAGAAGGCCGTCGACCGGCAGCACGCCAAGGGGAAGCTGACCGCGCGCGAGCGGATCGCGCTGCTGCTGGACCCCGGGTCCTTCGTGGAGGCCGACCAGTTCGCGCGGCACCGGTGCGGCGAGTTCGGGATGGACACGAACCGGCCGTGGGGTGACGGCGTCGTCACCGGGCACGGCACCGTCGACGGGCGGCAGATCTGCGTGTTCTCCCAGGACTTCAGCGTCTTCGGCGGCAGCCTCGGCGAGGTCTCCGGCGAGAAGGTGCTCAAGCTGATGGACCTGGCCATGACCATCGGCTGCCCGGTCGTCGGGATCAACGACTCCGGCGGCGCGCGGATCCAGGAAGGCGTCGTCTCGCTGGCCTACTACGCCGAACTCGGGCGCCGCACCGCGCACGCCTCCGGGGTCATCCCGCAGATCTCGATGATCATGGGCCCGTGCGCCGGCGGTGCCGTCTACGCGCCGGCGATGACCGACTTCACCGTGATGGTCGACGACACCTCGCACATGTTCGTCACCGGCCCCGACGTCGTGCAGGCCGTCACCGGGGAGCACGTCACCGCGCAGGAACTCGGCGGGGCGGCCGTGCAGAGCGAGGTCGCCGGCAACGCCCACCACCGGGCCGTCGACGAACCGGACGCCGTCGACTGGGTGCAGACGCTGCTCGGGTACCTGCCCGCGAACAACCTCGACCCCGCGCCCGCGTACGCCGACGACACCAGCGCCGGCCTCACCGCCGCCGACCTCGCGCTCGACCGGCTGGTGCCCGACTCGCCGCACCAGACCTACGACATGACCGAGCTGATCGCCGCGCTGGTCGACGACGGCGAGTTCACCGAGGTGCACAGCGGTTTCGCGGCCAACATGCTCTGCGGGTTCGGGCGGGTGCAGGGCCACACCGTCGGGGTCGTCGCCAACCAGCCGCGGCACCAGGCCGGCGTGCTCGACATCGACGCGTCGGAGAAGGCCGCCCGGTTCGTGCGCTTCTGCGACGCCTTCTCCATCCCGCTGCTCACCCTGGCCGACGTCCCCGGCTACCTGCCGGGCACCGACCAGGAACGCGGCGGAATCATCCGCCGCGGCGCCAAGCTGATCTACGCCTACTCCGAAGCGACCGTGCCGAAGGTGACCGTCGTGGTCCGCAAGGCCTACGGCGGCGGCTACGCGGTGATGGGCTCCAAGCACCTCGGCGCCGACGTCGTGCTGGCCTGGCCCACCGCGGAGATCGCGGTGATGGGCGCCGAAGGCGCGGTGCGGGTGCTCTACCGGCGCGAGCTGGCAGGGCTGCCGCCGGAGGAGCGGGAACCGGCCCGCCGCCGCCTCACCGACGAGTACCGCAAGCGCCACGGCGGCCCCTACCTGGCGGCCGAACGCGGGTACGTCGACCAGGTCGTCACGCCGTCGCAGACCCGCCTCCAGGTGGCTCGGGCCCTGCGGATGCTGCGCACCAAACGCCAGAGCCTGCCGGCCCGGAAACACGGAAACATCCCCCTTTGAGGAGCCCCTATGAAGCGGATCGCCTTGCTGGCGCTGTCCGTCGTCCTCCTGCTCGCCGGTGCCGTGGCGCCCGCACAGGCGAGCCCGGCCGTGGCCGACGACGGCGCGAAGGTCGTCCAGGAGACCTGGGTGGACGCCCGGACGGTCGACCTGCAGATCAGCTCGCCCGCCCTGGGCACCACCGGGATGGTGCGGCTGATCGTGCCGTCCGGGTGGGCGGCGCAGCCGGCGCGGACCTGGCCCGTGCTGTTCCTGCTGCACGGCTGCTGCGAGCCGGTCGACTACCGCTCGTGGGACCAGTTCACCGACGTCAAGGCGTTCACCGCGACCAAGGACGCGCTGGTCGTGATGCCGACCGACGGGGCCGCCGGGATGTACACCAAGTGGTGGAACTTCGGCCTCCGGAACACCCCTGACTGGGACACCTTCCACACCGCCGAAGTGCGCCAGATCGTCGAGCGCGGCTACCGCGGCGGCACGCGCCGGGCGGTGGCCGGGCTGTCGATCGGCGGGTACGGCGCGATGGCGTACGCCTTCAAGCACCCGGGGATGTTCGGCGCGGCCGCGTCCTACAGCGGGGTGCCGAACACGCTCTACCCGGGGCTGCCGGTCTGGATCATCGGCATCCTGGCGCGCGGCGGGTTCTTCAACTACCTCGACCTCTGGGGCGACGCGTTCGGCCTGAAGACGATCTGGACGGCCAACAACCCGTACGACCACATCGACCAGCTGCGCGGCACCGCGCTCTACGTCTCCTGCGGCAACGGGCAGACCGGGCCGCTGGACCCGCCGAACCAGGCGGACTTCCTGGAGTCGACGGCGGAGATGTCGTCCCGCAGCTTCACCGACCGCCTGCGGACCGCGGGCATCCCGGTGACCGTCGACTACTACGGGCCCGGCACCCACAGCTGGCCGTACTGGCAGCGGGCCCTGCACCAGTCCTGGCCGGTGCTGGCCGGCGCGCTGGGCCTCCCGGCCTGAGCGCATTCCCCTTTCCCCGATGGAGGTTGTGGTGAAGCCTGCCCGATGTCGCGCTGTGCTTTCGGCGCTCCTGACCTGCTGCCTGGTGGCGCTGGGTGTCGCGGCGGCGAGTGCGCCCGCCGGAGCGGCGCCGCTGCTGCCCGGGCCGTTCGACGACTCCTTCTACACCCCGCCGTCCCCGCTGCCGGCCGGGAAACCCGGTGACGTCATCCGCTGGCGGCCCACCGTGCCGCTGCTGAACGCGCTGAACGCGGACGCCTGGCAGGTGATGTACCTGTCGACCAACGCGCTCGGGAACCGGAACGCGGTGACCGGGACGATCCTCGTGCCGAAGGGCGTGGACCCGGCCAAGGCGCCGATCGTCGGTTACGCGGTCGGCACGCAGGGGCCGGCGTTCAAGTGCACGGCGTCCAAGGCGATGGAACGCGGCACGCTGTACGACCAGCCCGCCATCAACGACTCGCTGTCCAGCGGCTACGCGGTCGCGGTGACCGACTACGAGGGCTACTCGCCGACGACCGTGCCGACCTACATCACCGGGCAGTCCATGGGGCCCGCCGTGATCGACTCGGTGCGCGCGGCGCAGGACCTCCCGTCCGCCCGGCTTTCGAAGAGCGCCAAGGTGATCTTCCAGGGCTACTCGCAGGGCGGCGGTGGATCGATGTGGGCCGGGGAGAGGCAGCCCGCGTACGCGCCCGAACTGAACGTCGTCGGCGTCGTCGCGGGCGGGGTACCGGCCGACCTGACCGAAGTGGCGAAGGGCCTCGACGGGTACCTCGGCTTCGGGTTCCTGGCCTTCGCCGCGGTCGGGCTCGACGCCGCGTACCCGGATCTGCGGCTGGATTCCTTCCTCAACGAGACCGGCCGACAGCAATTGGGTGACGCCAAGAAGAACGCGTGTGTTGCCGAACTGCTGCTGAACTATTCGTTCAAGAAGATCAGTGACTACACGACGTCGAACCCCCTGGACACCCCGGTGTGGCAGGCGCGGCTGGCGCAGAACAAGCTGGGTGCCCACCCGCCGCGGGTGCCGGTGTTCCAGTACCACGCGAGTGTCGACGAGATCGTCAACACCCCGCAGGCGGAAACGCTGCACCGGGCGTACTGCGCGGCCGGGGTGCGCGAGCAGTGGACCACCTACCTGGCCGACCACGCCACCGGGATCCTCGCCGGCAACGCCGACGCGCACCAGTGGATCGTGAAGCGGTTCAACGGGGATCCGGCTCCGGCGAACTGCTGAGGAAATCCGGGCGGCCACCTCGGAGACCGACGACATCGACCACTTCGGCAACCGCCGCATCCGCACCGTCGGCGAGC